>JAITCT010000081.1 GCA_031282925.1 Dysgonamonadaceae bacterium
CAAAGAAGGAACAACAACCGACAGAGAGGGCGCTTTTTCCCTTCCGGTTAAATCTGTTCCGGTAACTCTTTCCGTGAATTACCTGGGATACAAATCTCTGGAAATTGACATTTATGAAAAGCCGACCGAAGGTATCATTATTTATTTAGTAGAAGATGTCAACTATCTGAACGAAGTAGTAGTGACCGGTTATGTGCAGCAAAAAAGAGGTGTGGTCACAGCTTCCTTGTACAGATTAAACTCGGATGAAATAGAGGATGTTCAGTCCAGTAGTTTTGATCAGCAGTTACAGGGAAAAATTCCGGGAGTAACGGTTTCTACCAACGCAGGTGTTCCCGGTACAAGCGTATCTCTCCTTATCAGGGGTGCGACATCTATTAAAGCAGGCAATAATCCACTATATGTTGTGGATGGCGTGTTCATTAATCAGACTTCCATGCAACAGATTGCCAATACGGGGCAAGTGGTCAATTCCTTAGCCGACTTGAACCCTAATGATATCGAAAGTATTGATGTTTTGAAAGATGCAAACGCAACGTCCATTTATGGTTCTCGCGGTTCCAACGGAGTAATTATCATTACAACCAAACGTGGTAAATTCAATAATAAGACCTCTGTTTCGGCCGGCGTATCATTGGGTTGGTCAAAGGTTAAAAAATTGTGGGACCTGGTTGATGGTCCCGAATATGCAGAACTGGAAAATGAATTATATTTGAACGAGGGTGGAGATCCTGCTACATTGCCTTATCCCGATCCCCTGTCTGTACCGACCTATACACAGGAAAAATTAGACAATCTGTTTAGAGTTGCTCCTCAACAGAATTATTTTCTGAATGTTTCGGGAGGAGATGCCAAAACAACTTTTTATATCGGCTTGGATTACAATCATCAATTGGGCGTCAACAGGCCGGATGATTTTGCCCGTTACAGCGGACGTATCAATCTTGATCACAAAATTGCCGAAAAATTCAAAATAGGAACCAGCATTGGATTGTCCAGAGTAAACCGAAGAATCGCAGTAGCCGGTAACGCTACCCGCGCTCCCATACCTTCAGCTCTTAACATTCCGCCAAATGTACCCTCTTACAATCCGGACGGGACTCCGTTGGCGTGGGGAACTCATGATGCCTATCTTGCCATGATTTATGATCTGGATGATACCTCTCAAAGCAACAGGCTTATCGGTTCCGTATATGGAGAATGGAACATTGTCAAAAATTTAACATTCCGTACCAATTGGAATGTGGATTATAACTTGTATGATGAAGATACTTATTATCCGACCACTACCGCAACCGCGAAAACAATAAACGGGCGC
Organism: Dysgonamonadaceae bacterium; assembly: GCA_031282925.1. Lineage (GTDB taxonomy): Bacteria > Bacteroidota > Bacteroidia > Bacteroidales > Azobacteroidaceae > Azobacteroides. The sequence continues at coordinate 1,319 of JAITCT010000081.1, forward strand.
GCCACATCCGTACGAACTAAACGGGAGACGCTTATCAATGAACAGACGTTGCGTTATAACTTCTCTGTCAATCAGGCGCATAGTTTCTCATTTTTAGTGGGGAATACCATCCAGAAGAATAATTTTTCCAGCCGTTCTGCAGGAGGATCCGGATTTCCAAGCGATGATTTCAAGGAAATATCTTATGCCTCTACTCCAACATCAGGCGGAAGCAGTTCGGAAAGTGGTTTGATTTCTGTATTTGGAAGAATTGCGTACGATTATAAAAACAAGTACATTGCCGATGTTAACATTCGTTCGGATGGTTCCTCAAAGTTTGGCGCCAATAATAAATGGGGGTCTTTTCCTTCAGCAGGTGTGGCTTGGAGCATAGGGCAGGAGGACTGGTTTACGACAAAATGGGTGGATGAATTGAAAATTCGCTCCAGTTATGGTCTTACCGGTAATCAGGGTAATATTGGAAGTTATGATTCCTATGGGCTTTGGAGAGGTGGAGCCAATTACGATAACGAATCAGGCATTCAGCCATCGCAACTGGCAAATCCGGATTTGAGATGGGAAACGACTTCGCAATTCAACGTAGGTGTTGATGCCGGATTATTTGATAACCGTTTGCGATTGGAATTTAACTATTACAACAAATATACAAAAAATTTGCTGGTGGATATTCGTATCAAAGCTATATCCGGATTTGCCAATGTAACGAAAAATGGCGGAGAGTTAAGTAACAAAGGTTTTGAATTTGCTTTGAACAGTGTCAATGTCCGAAAGGGAAGTTTCACATGGGCAACTTCCTTCAATATTTCTCATAATGAAAACAAAATTATAAAATTGGAATCTACCAGTGATACGCAATATTTTAACGTCAGGTTAGAAGAAGGATATTCCATGTTTAATTTCTATGGTTACAAACAATTGGGCGTAAACCCCGATAATGGCGACATCATTTTGGATGACCCCAATGGTAATGGCAGAATAGATACTGAAGACCAGCAGTTTTTGGGCAGTGCACTGCCCGTGTTTAGCGGCGGTTTGGATAATACGTTTACTTATAAGGGATTCGATTTGAATATCTCTTTACCTTTTACTTATGGCAACCACGTGTTAAACAGGATTCACCATTTAATCGGGCATGGAGGTAAAAGCAGTCCCCAGTGGGGTTACACAAAAAAACAGCTGGAACGCTGGCAAAAGCCGGGAGACATAACAGACATGCCGAAATTACAGAAAACAGGAACAAATTATGCTTATTTTGTTTCCCGTTTTATTGAAGATGGATCTTACATTAAGATAAAAACAATTACTTTAGGCTACAATATTCCAAAATCACTGTTAAGCAGGTTTAGTATTTCGGGGGCAAGGATTTTTGTCGAAGGAAGTAATTTATTCACTTTTACCAACTATACCGGTGTTGACCCCGAAATCAACATTGAAGGCAGAGATGGGTACAACGTGTTGGGTGTTGATTTTGTTACGGCTCCTATCCCCAGAACTTTCTTATTCGGTTTTAATTTAAAATTTTAATTGTTATGAAAACGATATTTTCTAAATTCTATAAAACAGTATTTTCAGTAACACTTGTATGGGCTGGTGTATCATGTTCCGATGACCTGCTATATCCGGAACCCACCACAGGTGTGAGCGACGAGCATGCCATCAATAATGAAAGAAGCGCTATTACCGCATTGAACGGCACCTATAACCGGATCACTTCAAGCGCTACCGGCACATATAGTTTTATTACTTTTTTATTTTCCGACAATGTAGAATACGTCGGCATGCAGGGAGCGAATGTGTTTGTGCATGATGCAGACGGTAAGACGGCATTTCAATCCAACAACGGCAGTTTGAGAAGTATCTGGACTTCCATCTATGAGACTGTCAACAATGCCAACCATTTGATTGAAAAAATAGATAAAATCCAGGATGAGAATTTTACGCGGGCGGAACGCGATGAAATCCTCGGACAGGCTTATTTTATCAGAGCCTTGTCTTATTTCGACCTTATACGGTATTGGGGAGGTGTTCAGTTGGTACTCAGACCCACTACCAGTCCAACGGATGTGGTGGGTATTAAAAGAAGCACGCTTGAGCAAACCTATGAGCAAGTAAATGAAGACCTTGCAAAAGCAGAATCACTGTTAAAGCAGACCAATTCGCGCATCCGTATTGACTTGGGTGTTGTTCAGGCTCTGATTGCGCGTGTAGCCCTCTACCAAAAACAGTGGGAACGTGCTGAAACATATGCCACAAAACTGATAGACCATCCAAAATATGCACTGGTCAAGCCCTATCAGGAATTTTATCGGAATAAGGCCAGCACCGAGTCCATTTTCGAATTGAATTTTACCACTTCAAATACTAATGCCGGAAGCCGCTGGAAACCGGCAGAATTGGGCGGAAGTTATGAAATAACTACCAATGCCGCTGTCACAGCATTACTGCTCGACCCCAATGTCGGTGGGAACCGCAGTGCATTGATCGGTATAACGCCGCAACTGCATCAACAGTACATCACCATGTACTGGCGTCCTCAAAACGACAATCCGGAATATTTGTTCCGCATAGCAGAGCAAATCCTGATACGTGCGGAAGCAAGAGTACACCGGAATAATCTGTCGGGCAGTCTTGACGATTTGAATAAAATTAGAGACAGAGCAGAAATCCCGTTGCTTACGGACAGCGAATATGACACTCCGGAAAAGGCGCTGTTGGCTATTGAAAATGAGCGAAGACTGGAATTTGTAATCGAAAATCATCGATATTTCGATTTACAAAGAACAGGACGTCTTCAAGCAGTATTAAAGGAAAAGGAGGGATATCTGTTCCCGATACCTTATGAAGAGATGCTTTTAGACCCTGATCTCGAACCCAATCCATCCAATTAAATAATCAAAAGTTTTATATATAAATTTCAACCCATGACACGTAAATATTTTATATCTGTATTCATTTCGGCTGTTAGCCTGTTTTCTCTGCTTGCAGAAGAAGGAAAAAAGCCGGTTGGTATTGACTTTTTCACAGAAGTCACAAGTATCTCAAATCTCAAGGAAAAGGATGGAAATATCTTTTTTATTCTTGGGCAGATTGACAAAGAGGGGAACAGCAGGTCTCTCCGTAATTTGTATCAGTTGGTGGACAGTAAGCCTGTTAAACTTACTGCTTCAAATTCCATATCCGAGTATTATTTCGAAGATAATGGGATTATTTTTAAAGACATTCGTGATGAAAAAGACCGCGAAAAAATAAAAAAAGGCGAACGTTTGACTGTTTTTCAAAAACTCAGTGCCGGTTTGGGCGAAGCTGTCGAATGGTTGAGGCTCCCGTTTACCGTCAATCAAATTGAATGGGTGGACAAAAACCATTTCTTTTATTCCACACCGTATGATCACCATTTCGAGCTTTTATTAAGAGAGAGTAATGGAAACAACCAGGAGGCGGAAAAGAAAAAAGAAGCGAACAGGGACATTCGCGTATTTGATGAACTGCCTTTCTGGTCGAATGGCAGAGGAGATGTAAGCGGATTACGCACTCATTTGTATTATTACGATGACGGGAAATCCATCTTGTTAACAGACACTCTCGAAACACTCATTTCGTTCAAATTAAGTCCCGACAGGAAAACACTTCTCTATACCCATAAGAAAAGCTATTATGGTAAAGCACCCGAAGAAAGCTATCTGAAAACAGTAGATGTGGCGACATTGAAAAAGCGCGAATGGAATTTGTTTAAGCAAGTAACTTACGGCAGTATCAATTTTATTTCCAATGATGAGATCTTCTTTACAGTGAATCACAGTTTGAGCAGTTTGGAAAATCCTCCGTTCTACCGGCTTTTGTTGTCGTCAGGAAAATTAAATCAAATTTATGACGGCAAGGAATACATCATCAGTTCCTATGGAAATGACCTCCACTTCGATAAAGACGGCGTGTTCTATGTAAGTACGGTGATTGACCATCGCCCTCTGATACACTTAAACGACAAAAATGCCAAGGTTACTTTTATCACGAAAGGAAACCAAATCAATGTACAGGATTACATTCCGTACAAGGATGGTTTTTTAGCTGTAGCAACTGTCGGACAGCAAGGCAGTGAAATATATTTTATCGGTAAAGACGGATCGCTTAATCCTTTAACAGCGATTAACAAACCTTTATTTGATGAACACAATATTGTTAATTTGATAGAAGTCACTTTCATCAATTCCGAAAAGAGAAAATTGAACGGATTTGTATTGCCTCCGGCAAATTATGAAAAAGGGAAAAAATATCCAGGTATATTGACTATTCATGGCGGGCCGAAAGGACATTACAGCACTTCGTTCTCTGCCGACATGCAGTATTGGGCAAATCAGGGCTATGCGGTATTTTTCACGAATCCTACGGGAAGCAATGGACGCGGTTACGAGTTTTCCAATTTACTGCGAAAATTTAATACCATTGACTATCAGGATTTGATGGACTTTGTAGATGCGGTTCTGAAACAGGTGGATTTTGTTGACGGCAATCGTTTGGGAGTTACCGGAGGTTCCTACGGAGGACTGATGACCGACTGGATAATCGGGCACACCAACAGGTTTAAATCTGCCGTATCTGTTCGTGGAACATCTTCATGGTTTACATTCAGTACTACCAGCGATATCGGACATACCTTTACAAATTCATATTGGGAAACGGATATATGGAAAGACAGTCAATTACTGTGGGATCGTTCGTCATTAAAATATGCCGACAAAGTAGCTACCCCTACCTTATTCATCGAAGGTGAAGTGGATTACCGCTGCTGGATTGTAGAAGGAATACAAATGTACTATGCGCTTCAATATTTTGGAGTCCCCTCCAAACTGCTTATTTTTAATGGGGAAGGACATGGGTTTAGTAAGGTTTCAAGCCGAATCAAAAGTTTGGATGAAACGACTAAATGGTTTGACAAGTATCTTAAATAATTGCATTACAGTATGAAAAAGATTATTTTTCTTTTAATTGGATTATCTATAAGTGTTTATAATTTCGCGCAGGACGAATATTATTTCAGAGGGCTGGGGAAACTGAATCCCGCCGTCCCGACGCCCGAATCGTTTTTCGGCTTCCGCATCGGTACATCCTTAGTGCGCTACGACAAGGTCGTGGAATATTTCAAACTGCTTGCCGACAAGTCCGACCGGGCGTCGTTGCAGGTGTTCGGCAAATCGTGGGAAGACAGGGAGCAGGTGAAACTGTTTGTTACGTCGCCTGAAAATCAACGTAACCTCGAAAGCATCCGGCAGGCGCACCTGAAACTGATTGACCCGGATGCCGCCGCCGATATCAGCCGCCAAAAAATCATTGTTGAACTGGCTTACAATGTGCATGGCGGCGAAATAGCAGGCACCGATGCGTCCGTACTTGCGGCTTATTACCTTGTCGCTTCGGAAGACCCCGACATAGTCCGCCGCCTGGGCGAAGCCGTCATATTGATTGAACCTTCCCAGAATCCCGACGGACGGGAACGGGCGGCCAATTATATCAACGGCTTCCATTCGTGGCCGCCCGTTGCCGATCCTGCCGACCGCGAACATGGCAGCGGCATCACGCCTCATCGCGGCAATCATTTCTGGAACGACCTGAACCGCGACTGGCTGCCGCTTTCGCAGATAGAAAGCCGTAACCGCGTCGCTTTCTACCATAAATGGTATCCTAACGTCTATCTCGACTATCACGAAATGGGCAGCGAAAGCACCTTTTATTTCGAACCTTCACCGCTTTCAACCTGGAACAATATCCTGCCGAGAAGTAATTATGAAGTACTCAACAATATTCTGGCAAAGCATTTCTCCGCTGCGCTCAACAGCATCGGTTCGCTTTACTATACGAAGGAAAGTTTTACGAACCTGTCGCCGATTTACGGCTCGACTTACCCCGACTATGAGGGCGGTGTCGGTACTACGCTGGAAATAGGTTCTACTTCGGGCGTTGTCATTGAAACCGCCGCCGGACTGCGCACGTTTTCAAAAAACCTGCGGGACAATTTCCTGACAAGTATTGCTGCCGTCCGCGCAGCTACCGACGAGAAAGCGACTTTTCTGAACTACCAGAAGGAATTTTTCAAAAGCGCCCTCCAACAGGCGGATAAGCAGGCTGTGAAATACATCGTTTTCGGCAGCAGGGAAGACCGGAGTCTGAACAGCCTTTTCGTCAACCATTTGTTGCAGCATCAAATCGACGTTTACCACCTCGCGTCTCCCCTGTCGCAGGACGGGAAAACGTTTGAACCGGGCAGCGCTTATGTCGTTCCCCTCCGCCAGCGGCAATTCCGCGTGCTGCAATCCATTTTTGAAGAAAACGAAACCAACGGCTTCGACGGCAAAACTACGTTTTACGACATATCGGCATGGAGTACGGTGCATGGCTACGGCATCCCGTTTGCCAAAGTAAAATCATCCGTCCGCGAAGGCGCGAAAGTAACGGAAGCGCCGGATATCAAAGGCTCCGTTACGGCACGTTCCGAGCTGGCTTATGCTTTCGATTATTTCGATTACCTTGCGCCCAAAGCCCTGTATTATCTGCAGGACAACGGCGTGAAAGCCCGCGTGGCGCAACTGCCGTTTACCGTCAAAACCGCTTCGGGCAACAAAAGTTTCGTTCGCGGGACAATCGTCATACCGGTGGCTTACCAGACCGTATCGCCGGATGAACTGTTCCGGCTACTGAACGAAGCTGTCCGCCTGGCCAATATCACGGTTTATGCCGTTAACGACGGATTCGGCATTTCCGGCATAGACCTCGGCAGCAACAATATCCGCGTATTGAAAAAACCGGCGGTTGCAGTTATTGCCGCAGGCAACTGGACGAGCATCGGCGAACTGTGGGCTTTACTCGGTAACACGCACAATATTCCGCTGGTGAAAATTGATGCGGAAGCGGCCGCACGGGTCAATTTGTCGAAATACACGGCGATTATCCTCAACAGCGGACAGTTGTCGCCTGCACTCAACGAACGGATTACGGCATGGGTGGAAAACGGCGGTACGCTGATAGCCCTCAGCGGCGCGGCGCAATGGGCGTCGGCGCTGCTCGCTTCCGCTCCGGCGGCGAATACTTTCGGAGGGCGCGGCAGGCAAAGGGGCGATTCTGCCGCCGTTGCCGGCGCGCAAACTTTTGCGGCAACGCCCGACGCCGTATCGCAGGGACGCGGCGGCGACGGTTTCGGCGGCAGACTCAACGGGATTATTGTCCGTTCGGAACTCAACCTGTCTCATCCCCTGACTTACGGCTTTACTTCCAAAGATTTTTATACGCTGAAAAACAGCACTTCCGGATTGACTGCAGCGCCCGGCAACGTGGTGCTGAAAATCAATGAAGGCGAATTAGTCAACGGCTATGCTACCCCCGAATCACTTGCGGAATTGAAAAACAAGGTGGTGATTGCTACGGGCAATCGAGGGAGCGGTTCGGTACTTGTTTTCGGCGAATCGCCCACCTTTCGCGGTTACTGGCTGGCCCCGGGACGGATACTGACCAATGCACTGTTCTTCGGAACAGGCGGCGGGGGACGGGGGACGATATTAACGGTTAATGATGACTGTACTTTCATCCACCTGCCAAGTAAGGGAGGAGCCTCCTACTAAGTAAGGGAGAAGCCGTTGTTTTTACGTTTTTAGTAATATCGGGCGTGGTATTGTGCAGGGCGTGTTTCATCAGGGCAATCCCATCGTATGATTTATTTTCACCCCGGATACAGTATTTGTCGTAAATATTGGCGTTCCGGTAACCGGCCTTGACGGAATATTCATCGCGGATAGCGGAATAGTGAACACCGGTTTCCGCATCAAACAGGTAAGAGGCATATTTGCCGTAAATGCCTTCCGGTATCCAGCGTTCGCCGAAATTAAAGTCCAGTTCTTCAAAGGTAATCGGGCGCGGCGTGGCTTGGAAAAAACGGCAAAATAGACCCCTAAAAAACGGAGGAAACTGACCCCCGGAAGTTAACCGGGAAAAAAGTAAAAAGTTGTCATCGGGGATCGGGGTCTTACAGAAGAAGAATTATACCCGGATTAAACAACATTTATTCTGCCTGCAAAGTTACTTTATTTTTTTATTTGCGAGGCAAAAAAAATCTAAATAAACTCATTTTCGGATTTGGATTTTCGTTTCCGGATCGATTCGCCCAAGAGTTCTACCCTTAAGGCATTGTGAACAATCCGATCGAGGACAGCATCGGCGACAGTTTTTTCGCCGATGACGTCGTACCATCCTTTCACCGGAACCTGCGATGTAATCAAAGTAGAGCGCTTTTTGTGTCGGTCTTCAATGATGTCCATCAAGATTCCTCTTGCCTGGGAATCAAAGGCTTGCATTCCAAAGTCGTCAAGTATCAGTAATTCTGTTCTTTCGATACGCTTCATCTCAAGGAGGAATGTACCTTTCGCCTTGGCATACTTTAGCTGCTGCATCAGCTTGGCAGTACCGGCATAAATGACACGGTATCCATCCAGACAGGCTTTGTTCCCGAGTGCGGTTGCCAGATAACTCTTACCCGTTCCGGTAGGACCTGTAATAAACAAGTCCCTTCGTTCCCGGATAAAATCCATACAGGCGAGGCGTTCCACCTGATTGCGGTCTAATCCGCGCTCAAAAGAATAATCGACTTCTTCAAGTCGAGCGCTGTAACGGAAACAGGCTGCTTTTACCGCCCTTTCCACTGCGCGGTTTCGACGGTTATCCCATTCGCTGGCCACCAGATGGGCGATAAACTGATCCTGTGTCAGGCTTTCCTTAAGTGTTGTCTCCAATGATGTCTTAAAGGCGTCGTACATGCCGTAAAGATGCATCTTTTGAAGTCTTTCCAATGTTTGACTGTTCATACGATAAAAATAAAATTAAATGATTAAACATAAAAAAATAAATGATACATGCTATATGCTATATGATTATTTGTAATAGTCCCTACCCCTGATATTTTCATGTTCCGGCAAGAGGGCGGTTTCTTCCGGCAGTTCCATTTGTGCCGGACTGTTTAAGATGTCCTGTATCTCAAGAAAACCATACCGGCAGTAGCTGTCGGCCAGTCGGCAGGCGAATGAGAGGCGGTCAATTCCTACTTTACGGGCAAGGTTAAGGATGCCGGAACAGGTCTTTTTTGCCTGGTCGGGATACTTTTTTACCTCCAGTATTTTACGGATATAACGTTCTATGTCTTCGCTCATGGCGGCTGCCTGTTCGATGAACTTTTCGGCAGACCATTCCAGCAGTGCCCGGTGTTTATGGCAGAGATGCTCGGTAAGCAGGGTATATTTATACGGACTACTGTCCCTGACATGCAGGGCTACCCGTTCGTATCCGTTGTATATCTCTACTTCTTGCGCATTATAAATGAGCTTAAGCTTTTTGCCTATCAGGGTATGGGGCAATGTCATCAAGTTAAGGAAAAACAATAAAAAAGCCATTGAAAATTACTCAAAAAGTATTATTTTAGAATTGAAAACAAAAAATGATACAAAATGAATAGTTCAATGGCAGAAACAAATGTAAGAATAATAGATGAATTAAAAAAATTTATAAGAGCCATCGTGAATAATCCAATAGAAAAAGCGCAGTATTGTAATTCGTCGAAAGCATTTACACGCGATCGCATTTTGACCATGGAGAACACTATTATGTTGATTATGAATGCTCTAAAACGGAGTCTAAATATAGAATTACAAAGTTATTTTGATCACTTTGGAGAAAACAAAAGTTGTAGCAAACAAGCATTTTGTGAACAACGGGTCAAATTAAAGCCGGAATTTTTCCATGCATGGAATCAGGTATTGGTTTCAAGTTTTTATAAACATTACGGAGATACTGTAAAAACATGGAAAGGGATGGTTTTATGGGCTATTGATGGCAGTAGTGTTCCCTTACCGGAAACAGAGGATTTGTGGGATCTTTTTGGTGGAGCGAGTAATCAGACAGGAGAAAAGGTAAGTACCACGGCTCGTGTTTGTTGCGTATATGATGTACTGAATGCAATCATCATCAAAGGGTTCTTGCATTCTTATTTTGTTTCGGAAGAAGAAGTGATACCACCCTGTTTATCGGAATTGGAAATGGAAAAAAAGCTCTTTCTTTTTGACCGTGGTTATCCGAGTTATTGGTTGATGTATCTGTTAATGGAAAAAGGATCGAGATTTGTGATGCGCGTTCAGCGTAATGCCAACAATATGGTAAGAGATTTTCTTGCCTCGGAAGCTACGGATATAACCATAGAATGGGCACCTCCTTCTACTTCCTTAAAAAAATTGAGAGATATGGGCAGAGCTATCAGCAAAGATACTCTCATTCGGGTACGTATGGTTAAAGTAGTATTGGACACAGGCGAAACAGAGGTTTTAATCACCAATTTATATGAAACGGATGTTTATGGAGAAGAAGAATTGCGGGAAGTCTACCATTTGCGTTGGGGAATAGAAACCTGCTATGGTTATCTGAAACAGGAACTTCAGTTGGGACAATTCAGTGGTATAAGACCGATTTGTATCGAACAGGATTTTGCAGCCAATCTATTCCTGTTCAATCTTCAAAGTCTGATAGAAAAACAAACCGAAGCATACGTGGAGGCTGTGGGTAAAAAAAGAAAATACCGCTATAAAATCAATAAAAACAGTTCCTGGGCTTTGTTGAAAGACCGTGCAGTTCACTTGTTCTTACAGGAAGACTCTCGCAAAGTGCTGGTAGAATTAGAAAAATTATTTGAAATCTATTTGGAACCGATAAGACCCGCTCGCAAATATCCGCGAATAAAAAAGCGAAAGCCAAATGTCAAATATTATACGCTAACTAATTATAAACGTGCTTTATGAGGCTTAACTTGATGACATTGGCGTCTACGCTACGTCGAGCGGGGGTCACCCATTTTTTCACTAAATTCATTGACATTGCCTATTTAATATCCTGTTGTGTTATTATGTCTATATATTCTTTCATTTCGTCGCACCTCTCTTTCTTCATTGCTACTTGAAGTTCTATCTATAAAATCCAAATCCTCATTAAGTTTTCCTTGACGGTCTTCATCGTGTCCAGCCGACAGACCACCGCCTCGCGAAAACATAAACATAACAACAAAGGCAATAAGCCCAACAATAAGAGCAACAAGCATATAAACAATTAGACATATTGTTCCTGTAATAACAATGAGATAAAAAACAATAAAAGTCAACGTCTTGCTTGTATTTTTATATTTATATTTTGCTGCT
>JAITCT010000101.1 GCA_031282925.1 Dysgonamonadaceae bacterium
CCGGTTGAAGACGAAGCAAATGCTTTAATGGCCGATTATGCCGGTCTTTCGGCTGCTCAAAAGAACGACGAAACGTATACGCGACCTCTTAACAGCCGTTATTCGGCCATACAACTGAAAAAGAAAGCGATTTTAAGCGCTTTTGTATCCGGACATCCCAATTCTTTGGTAAGTTTACTCATTTTGAGTGAGGACCATTTTGACTTAAAGGAAACCGTTGCTTTATATGACGCCCTTTCGCAACAGATAAAAAACACGCCTCAGGGACAAACTGTAGGAATGAAAATCCGGTTGCTGCTGAAAACTGCTGTCGGTTCAGAAGCTCCCGATTTTACGCAAAATAATATTGCCGGAGAGCCTGTCAAACTTTCCGATTTCAAAGGGAAATACGTTTTGGTTGATTTCTGGGCGTCGTGGTGCGGCCCCTGCCGGCAGGAAAATCCCAATGTTGTAAAGGCTTACAATGCTTTCAAAGATAAAAACTTCACTATCCTGGGCGTTTCGCTGGACGAGAACAAATCTGCCTGGCAGGACGCCATCCGAAAAGACGGGTTAACATGGACGCATGTTTCCGACCTGAAAGGCTGGCGGAATGCCGTTGCCGCACTCTTCGGCGTAGAAAGGATTCCGCAGAATTTCCTGATAAACCCCGACGGCGTTATTATCGCAAAAAATTTGCGCGGTCAGGCGCTTCGACAAACGCTGTCGGAGATAATTAAATAACCGGTTATATAAAAATGAAATCATCCGTTAAAGCCGTTTCGACAGTTGTTGTCTGTTGCATATACGGCGCAATATCCGCACAGAATATTAACATTCATTTCCCCTGTTTTGCCGGAAAAGAATATGTGTATCTTCTTAACCGCGGTCTGATAAAAGACACGGTGCAAACCGGAACAACAGACGCCGGCGGCCGGGCAACGCTCTTGATTCCCGAAAACCTCAAAGGTTATGCAGGCTGCGGAAGCTGGTCGGTAATCGGCAGCGGAAGCACTAATTTTATCGTTAATAATGAGGATTTTTCCGTTACTTGTGAAGACTCCGTTCCCGACCAAACAAATGTTGTCTATACAGGCAGCAGGGAAAACGCCCTCCTGAACCGCTACGAGAGAGAATTAGCGCCTTTACTTCAAAGGATAGACTTGATTCATAAAGCCCACGCCGCACAGAACAAAGCTGCACTGCCGCTTTCGTTCTTTCAGGAAATGATGTCCTTACAAAGGGAATATACGGTATTCCGGGAAAAACTGGCCGGCGACAGTTCTTATGCGGCCTTTTTCATACAAACCCGGAATTACATGCGGGGATTGGGTTCCCGGATTTATAATCCAACCGAACAAAAAGAATTTCGGAATGATTTTATCCGGCATATTATAGATGAAATTGACATTACACGTTTATTCTACAGCGGAATCTGGATGTCCGTTATGTCTTTTACTTTCGATGCTTTTGAAAATAAAACGGCCTGGGGGGAAGCGATGATAAAAATGCTTAAACGCACGGAAAAACAGGCGGTTTTTGAAGGATTTGCAAGGGATATGATCATGGCCTGCGAACAATACGGATGGGATAACGCCGAGCAGATGATTGTCAATTACCTGGAAACCTCAAACAGGCTTCCCGCCGACCCCGTCGGTTTAGTGAGAAGGGCTATTGCGCAAAGCAAAGTCAAAATCGGGGGCAAAGCGCCCCTGCTCAATGGAGAGGCATTGACAAATGCGCTGCTTATCTTTTATGAATCGGGTTGTGAACATTGCAAAACCCAGTTGGACAAAATTGCCGGACATTATCCCGAATTGGCAGATAAAGGAATCCGCGTGATTTCTATTTCGACCGACGAAAGCAAAGAAGTGTACGAATATCATTCCAAAAATTACCCGTGGCCTGACAAATTGTGTGATTTCAAAGGCTTTGACGGCGCTAACTTAAAAAATTACGGCGTTGTCGGAACGCCATCCATCTATTTGATAGATAAAAACGGGATTATTCTTGACCGCCGGCCCCGGATAGAGGATATCAAAGAACTGAATATCCGGTGAAAATATATATCAGTTACAAGTTACGAGTTACAATAACCGTTTCTCGTAACTCTTAACTCGTAACTCGTAACTTGTAACTCAAATTCGCCATGAAACTAAATCAAACAGTCAGTATGCTGCTTCTCTGCGCCTGCACAACAGCACAAACCGGAGCGCAATCTCCCCTTGATTACGTCAGTACCTTAGTCGGCACGCAATCGAAATACTCGTTATCAACAGGCAACACATACCCTGCAATCGCATTGCCCTGGGGTATGAATTTCTGGACGCCCCAAACCGGAAAAACAGGCGACGGATGGGCTTATACCTACGACGCCGACAAAATCCGCGGCTTCAAGCAAACCCACCAGCCCAGCCCCTGGATTAACGACTACGGCCAGTTCGCCATCATGCCCATCACCGGTAAACCCGTTTTCGATGAAGACGAACGCGCATCCTGGTTTTCACACAAAACGGAAATCGCCAAACCGCATTATTACCGTGTTTACCTCGCTGACCACGACGTACTCACGGAAATTACGCCCACCGAACGCGCGGCAATCTTCCGTTTCACTTTCCCCGAAAGCGAACATTCATATATAGTGATAGACCCCTGCGATGGAGATTCGTATGTGAAAATCATCCCCGGAGAAAACAAAGTCATCGGTTACTCAACGAAAAACAGCGGGGGCGTTCCCGGCAATTTCAAAAACTACTTCGTCATCACATTCGATAAAAAGTTTACCAGGGCTGCGCACGGCATTATCGGATTCCCAACCCGCAAAGGCGAAACCGTACACGCCCGCGTAGCCTCCTCCTTCATCAGCTACGAACAGGCCGAACTCAACCTGAAAGAACTTGGAAACAACGATTTTGAAACCATTAAGAAAAACGGCGAAAACCGTTGGAACGAAATACTCGGCAGGGTAGAAATCGAAAGCAACGACATTGACAAACTGCGCACCTTCTATTCCTGCCTCTACCGCTCGGTCCTTTTCCCGCGCAGTTTCTTTGAATACGACAAAAACGGCGCCGCAGTGCATTACAGCCCTTACAACGGACAAATCCTGCCCGGCTACCTCTTTACCGACACCGGGTTTTGGGATACTTTCCGCTGCCTTTTCCCCCTGCTGAACCTCCTCTATCCCGAAATAAACCTGAAAATACAGGAAGGCCTAATCAATACCTGGCGGGAAAGCGGATTCTTCCCCGAATGGGCAAGCCCCGGACACCGCCCCTGCATGGTAGGGAACAATTCGGCGTCCGTCCTTGCCGACGCTTTCCTGCAAGGAATCAAAGTTGAAGACGCCGGCGCTTTGTGGGAAGGAATCGTGAAAACGGCCAACAGCGTTCATCCGGATATTTCCTCTACCGGACGGCTGGGCTACGAATACTACAACCGGCTGGGCTATGTCCCTTGCGATGTGAACATCAGGGAAAGCGCCGCACGCACACTGGAATATGCCTACGACGACTGGTGTATTTACCGGCTCGGGCAGGCGCTCGGCAAACCGGAAAGCGAAATCAGCGTTTACGCCGGAAGAAGCCAAAACTACCGCAAACTGTTCAACCCCCGCTACAACCTGATGTGCGGCAAAAAAGAAAACGGAGAATTCAGCGAGCCGTTCAGCCCCTTCAAATGGGGAGGCGATTTCACCGAAGGAAATGCCCTGCATTATACCTGGTCGGTATTTCACGACCCCCAGGGATTAATCGACCTGATGGGAGGCGCGGAAACATTCAACCGGATGCTGGACACGGTATTCGCCCTGCCGCCCATCTTCGATGAAAGCTACTACCGCGGCGTCATCCACGAAATCCGCGAAATGCAAATCATGAACATGGGAAACTATGCGCACGGTAACCAGCCGATACAGCACATGATTTACCTCTACAACTATTCCGGCCAACCCTGGAAAGCGCAATACCACCTTCGCAACGTAATGGAAAAACTCTACACCCCCGCACCCGACGGCTATTGCGGAGACGAAGACAACGGACAAACTTCGGCATGGTATGTATTTTCGGCGCTCGGATTTTATCCCGTCTGCCCCGGCAGCGGGCAATACGTACTCGGCTCGCCCCTCTTCCCGAAAGCAAGCCTCCATTTGCCGGACGGAAAAACCATCGAAATCCGGTCCGGCAACAACAGCCCCGGAAACGTGTATGTAAAAACCCTGAAACTGAACGGCAAAAATTACACGCGCAACTACCTGGAAACGGAAACGCTGAAACGCGGCGCAAAACTGCTTTTCGAAATGGACGGCAAGCCCAATACGCAACGCGGAACAACGCCCGCCGATCGCCCCTATTCTTTCTCTAATGCTCCGACCTCCGCGCTTCCGCCTTCCGGGCAATATTGAGCATCAGTTGCGGATTGCGGTTATAAGCGGGATAAGCAATCAGCGCATCAATAATTTCGTTATCATCCATGTTGTTCGGATTGAAAATAAACGGTTTGGGACGGTTTGTTTTAATCCTGTCTATTGAAACGTCTTCCCCGTAATATTTTTTCAACAGATAGTGTATCCATTTTTCTTCCGCTTCGGTATGCTGCAGTTCTTCTTCCGCTTTCCGGATGATTTCGGCGTTATTGAGCGCCTTTTTCCCGCCGTTTTCAATTTCAGGCGCAGTAATAACGTCTTCAATGCCGAACCCGGTTGCCAGGATTGTTATTTTGATACCGTCTTCCAATTCCGGATCGGAAGCCGTTCCCCAGATTACTTCTATATCCGAGCCGAATTTCCCCATGAAATCGTGGACTTCGCTCATTTCTTCCATCATCAGGGGCTGGACGGGTCCGAACGTAATGTTCAGCAATATTTTCTTGGCTTTGAAAACATCATTATTATTCAACAGCGGGGAATGCAGGGCGTTGTTGATAGCCATAGAAACGCGGTTCTCGCCCTTGCCCAATCCGTTGCTCATGATAGCAACGCCGCCGTCTCGGAGAATCGTATTAACGTCGGCAAAGTCCAAATTGATGTAACCGGCTACGGTGATGATTTCCGAAATACTCTTCGCTGCGACTGTCAGCGTATCGTCGGCTTTTTTGAAAGCGTTCGGGATGTCGAGGTCGAAGTAAACGTCGCGCAGGCGTTCGTTGTTAATTACCAGCAAAGCGTCCACGTTTTCTCTGATTTCCTCAACGCCTTTCAAGGCTTGTATGATTTTTTTCACACCTTCAAAGAGGAACGGTATCGTAACAATTCCTACCGTCAAGATGTTCATTTTCTTGGCAACGCCCGCTACAATGGGCGCCGCTCCCGTGCCGGTTCCGCCGCCCATGCCGGCCGTAACAAACACCATCTTG
Source organism: Dysgonamonadaceae bacterium (assembly GCA_031282925.1). Lineage (GTDB taxonomy): Bacteria > Bacteroidota > Bacteroidia > Bacteroidales > Azobacteroidaceae > Azobacteroides. The sequence continues at coordinate 5,332 of JAITCT010000101.1, forward strand.
GTACCGTCGCTCAGTAATTGCTCCAAATCGGCAATACTTTCTTCGGCCGCTTTCCGTCCCATTTCGGGTTTTCCGCCGGCGCCCAGACCTTCGGTTGTCTGTTTGCCTAACTGCATTTTGACAGGTACTTCGCTTCTCAGCAAAGCCTGATTGTCGGTATTGCACAACACAAATGACACGTCGCGGATGCCGCCTTCGCGGTACATGTGGGTAACGGCGTTTCCGCCGCCGCCGCCAACGCCCAATACTTTAATGATGGACGGTATTTCTTTTGGAAAACCAAATTGCAGGAGTTCTTCTTCCATGATTATTTTTCTTTTAGTTGACAAGTAAACGAGTAAACAAGTTGACAAGTAAATGCGTACATGTGCAGAGCTTTCCCGTTTACTTGTCAACTCGTCAACTCGTTTACTCATCATTATTATCTATTTCAAACAAATCAGTCATCAGACGCTCCGTGTTTGTCTTTAGACGATCGAAAATGTTTTTCTTTTTCGACGGTTTGGACGGAGCCGGCGGCTGCGGTGGCGCTTGAGGTTCTGGAACTTCCTGAGTCTGGACGGCTTTTTTCCCCGGTACATCTATACATTCACCTTCCGCCATCGCCAACAAACCGATCACCGTAGCATCTTCGGCCGGTTTATTTGTCCCGTTGCTAGCCGCAGGGTATGCAAACCGGATATTTTTATCTGTTTTATTCCTGAAAGATTCTTCCAGGCGACGGAGCATTGCGCCTCCGCCGGTAATGATTATGCCGGAAGCCAGGAAATCCGCATAGCCAGACTCGTTGATTTGATGAATAACGTTTGCCAAAATTTCGTCCATTCTTGCTTCGACAATGGTATTTAAATTCCGGACTTCAATTTCGCGTTCCGTATTCAATCCTTTATCAATGGTTATTTTACTCTCGTCGTCCCAATCAAGGACAGCGCTGCCGTGGTTCTTTTTCAGGCTTTCGGCTTCTTCTTCCGAAACGTTCAGGCAGCGAATATCTTTCGTAATGGTTAACCCGCCCAAAGGGATTGTAACTAAATATCTCAGCTTGCCGTCTTTAAAAATGGCAACACAGGTAATTCCGGCGCCAAATTCAACCAGAACGCAACCCAGTTCTTTCTCTTTTTTGTCCAGTACGGCCGCCGCCGTAGCCAAAGGCGCAACGATATAACCTGCTATTTTTATCTTTTCGGGAATCGCTTTTCTTATTAATGTTTTCAAATTGGGATTGCTTACGACAATCAACCGGTAACGGGCTTCGATGGAAGAAGCGGTAGTCCCTCTCGGACTGTCGATGAGTTGCCCGTCTACATAGTATTCGGCGGGAAGGATTTCCAGCACTTCATATAATTCGGGCTTGTATTGCTTTATTTCATCTTCAATTTCATTCAATAACCGTTGTTCGATCATTTCGGTTTCGACTTGCTTTCTGATGCTGTACTGTTCTATATGCAAAGATTGCCCTCCGATACTGACATATACTTTTTCGATTGGAGCATTTAGTTTAGGCATGGCGTAATCATCATTCAACCGGCTAAGCAGGCCGGCCGCTTTCTCGGCGGCAGCGTCCACATTATAGATGCAGCCTCTTCGGATACAGTTTTCCGAATCCACTTTCTCGGTGCGTAAAATAGATATTTTCCCTCCTGCCCCTTTCTTGGCAATCATGGCTGTCATTTTTGAAGTGCCGGGGTCAATTGCAACAATGTACTGTTCCATATATTTATATATTATTGTGCTAAACAGGATATTTCGCTTTGCGCTTTCAATACGGCGCAGGCCAGCGTACAAACGATCTGGTTTTTATAGGTCAAATTAATCGTCGAATACCTGTTCCATCCGATTTTGTTTAATCCTTTTTCGTAAAACGTTTGCAGTTTATCCAAATTCTCTTTGTAATTTTCTATCTTTCCCAAAATAATCCGGTGATTTCCGACAACCGGCGTCAATATAATGTCTTGGTCGGCGGTTACATAGATTTGCGCAATTTGGGAATCCCAAAATTTATCTTTCTGCAAATAGTTTACGAAATCGTACAACTGTTTTTTTGCATATTCGCTGTTAATGTTTCCGCAGGCAACCGGTACGTAAGCCGCAAAGTTGTTCGGAACGGACATGATATTTCTTTCTTTATCGACGTAATAGCTCTTGTTTTGCGCAAATATTCTCAAGACCGGAATACGCTGGTAAACTTTTATTTTTATATATCCGCCTGTGGTTTTGAAACATTCCGTTTTTTTTATCAGGTTGTTGCTTGCGAGTTTCTCCTCAATTTCGGAGGTGCTGATTTCTTTCATGTTTTTTCCTGTCGGGAATACTTTTGCCGCCTTCATCCAAGTAATAATGTCGTTGACCGAAAGGTAGTTTTGCCCCGGTATATTTTCAATGGCTACCTCCACTTTCCGGCAAACCGCGTCTTCGGACGTATGGAAAAAGTTCAGGTAAACCACAGTGAACATGATGTATGCGAGTAACAAAACCGCAAACGAGCCGGTGAATATTTTCTTAATCATCTAAAATCTTTTTTATGGGTTCGACCAAAAGTTCAATATCGCCGGCGCCGGCAACCAAAAGGGTTTCGTATTTGCTTTTTTTCACGTGTTCCAACAGTTCCGTTTTGCCCAGCAAGCGTTTTTCGGGACTTGTTACCAAATCCAGAATCGTTTGGGAAGAAACGCCCGGAATCGGTTTTTCGCGTGCGGGATAAATCGGAATCAGAATCACTTCGTCGGCCAAAGAAAGCGATTCGGCAAATTCTTTGTAAAAATCGTGAGTGCGGGAATATAAATGCGGTTGGAAAATCACCGTCAGTTTTTTATCCGGATAGAGTTGCCGGACGGATGTGATGCTTTCCCGCAATTCGTCGGGATGATGTGCATAATCGTCTATCAACACCAGATCATCACGTTTGATGTGGAAATCAAACCGGCGCTTGGCTCCCCGGAAAGAGGCCATTCCAGCCCTCAGTTCGTCGTCGGAAACACCGTTCAACCAGGCAATCGCCAGGGCTGCTACTCCGTTGAGGATGTTGATTTTTACCGGTACGCCTAATTGGATGTTGGGGATTGTCCTTTCGGGGGTAACGAAGTCGAAGGTGATTTCGCCGTTGCCTGTTCGGATGTTTTGGGCGTGGAAATCACCCCCTCCCCCCAACCCCCCGAAGGGGGGCTGGGGGGCTGTGAGATTAAAAACCGTGCTGCGGCAAAGCCCCCCTTCGGGGGGGTGGGGGGTGCCATAACGATAAACTTTTACTCCCGCTTTGAGCTTTAATTCAATATCCACTCCCGCTTCCATCAGTAAAACTCCATTTTCCTTAATTAGCGAGGCAAAATGACTGAAACTTTCTTTATATGCCGCTTCCGTTTTGTAAATATCCAAATGGTCGGGCGAAACGGAAGTTATTACTGCCATATAAGGACTTAAATGGTGGAAAGAACGGTCGTATTCGTCGGCTTCAATCACCGTTAAATCGCAGGTATCGGACAGCAAAAGATTGCTGTCGCAGTTTTTCAGGATTCCGCCGAGGAAAGCGTTGCAATCTACTTTGGATTGTTTCAGCAGATGGGCAATCATGCTCGAAGTGGTTGTTTTTCCGTGCGTGCCGGCGACACATAGTCCGCGCGTTGTGCGGGTGATTTCGCCCAGAACCTGTGCGCGTTTCATGAGTTTGAAACCGTTTTCGCGGAAGAATGTCAGTTCGGAATGGTCTTCGGGAACGGCAGGCGTCCAAATGACCGATGTTTGCGTTTTATCTTTGAACGCGGGCGGAATCAAGCCGACATTGTCCTCGTAGTGAACTTCGGCTCCTTCCTTATTTAACTGCCTCGTCAATTCCGATTCGACGCGGTCGTATCCGGCGACTTTTTTCCCTTTGGCGAGGAAATAACGGGCGAGATTGCTCATGCCGATGCCGCCGATGCCGATGAAATAGATGTT
>JAITCT010000116.1 GCA_031282925.1 Dysgonamonadaceae bacterium
TTAAAAAACGAATTGTTGGGTTTTTTGGTCTACTATAATGAACATAGACCTCATTCCGCTATCGGTAATATCCCGCCTGCCAAACGCGCAAACATGTAACGAATTAGTTGACTTTTACAGCAATGACGGGTTGCGGCCGAATAATCCCTAATTATCAATTAATATATAAATAATGATGAAATATATTGAAACAAAAATACCGGGTCTCCGGATTATAGACCCTGAAGTTTTTACAGACGCTCGCGGCTATTTCATGGAGGTTTATAAAAAAGAATCTTTTGAAAGGCACATCGCTCCCGTCAATTTTATACAGGACAATGAATCCGAATCTTCTTACGGGGTTTTTCGCGGATTACATTACCAGGAAGGCGATACCGCTCAGGCAAAGTTAGTCAGGGTGACCGGCGGGAAAGTGTGGGATATTGCGGTGGACATCCGCAAAAATTCCCCTGCTTTCGGGAAATATTATGCCGTAGAATTATCGGCTGAAAACAAAAGGCAATTTTTTATTCCGCGAGGTTTTGCACACGGTTTTCTCGTTCTGAGCGAGACGGCTGTTTTTTCTTACAAAGTGGATAATCATTATTCCCCATCTACCGAAAGGACGTTGAACTGTTTTGATCCGGACATTGCCGTTCAGTTTCCGATTGATAAGTCGCTGTTGAAATTATCTGAAAAAGATGCGAGGGGAAAATCGTTGAAAGAGGTTTATCAGGAATCTTTAAATTTTTGAACATGAAAGGAATTATTTTAGCCGGCGGAAGCGCTACCCGCCTGTACCCTTTGTCGAAATCCATATCCAAACAAATCATGCCGGTGTATGACAAGCCGATGATTTATTATCCCTTGTCGGCTTTGATGCTGGCCGGAATCAGGGAAATATTAGTTATTTCCACGCCCCGCGACTTGCCCATGTTTGAAGTATTACTCGGAACGGGAGAAAATTTGGGTATGCGGTTTGATTATATCGTTCAGGAGAAGCCCAACGGACTGGCTCAGGCTTTTGTCCTGGGCGAACGGTTTATCGGCGGTCAACCTGTTTGTCTGATTTTGGGCGACAATATTTTTTACGGGCAGGGTTTCAGCGGTATTCTTGCCAAAGCCAAAGACGTAAAAGACCAAGCCTGCATCTTCGGCTATTCGGTGAAAGACCCCAGGGCTTACGGCGTAGTGGAATTTGACGGGTGGGGAAAAGCCCTTTCCATCGAAGAAAAACCCGCAAAGCCCAAGTCAACTTACGCCGTTCCCGGTTTATATTTTTACGATAACTCGGCAGTTGCAAGGGCAAAAGCCTTAAAACCTTCGGCGCGGGGAGAATATGAAATAACCGATTTGAACCGGACTTATTTAAATGAAGGGAAATTGAAAGTGGAAATTTTCGGACGGGGTTTTGCCTGGCTGGATACCGGCAACAGCGACAGTTTGCTGGAGGCTTCCAATTTTGTGGCGACTATTCAAAAGCGGCAGGGCTTTTATGTTTCCTGCATCGAAGAAATCGCTTGGAGGCAGGGCTGGATTGATAACGCTCAATTGGAAAAAGCAGGAAAGGAACTGGATAAAACCGATTACGGGAAATATATCCTTTCTTTAATCGCTTAAACGCGGCCTCACGGTTTCGATTTTGTAATAATTTATACAAACGGATTGAGTTGTGTTAATTTTCCGCCAAAGAGTTAATGCTTTGTTTGAGGTGCTGTTTTTCAGGCATGTACGTTGATGACTTTGAGGCTTCTGCCGGCTTGTGTTGTTGGGAAGCCTCCGCGCTTGAACATGGAACCGGTATCTTGCAAAGATGCACAGTTCGATAGAAAATGATGAAACCGGCATCTTGCAGAGATGCACAGTTCGGTAGAAAATGAATGTATCCGTCCTCAACCGGCATCTCGTAGAGATGCAACATTATTTCCGGCAAGCACAATAACCACAGTCCGGCGAACGGTACAATACTTGCGAAATGTAGATTTGCTCAGATTGATGTCAATCTGCAATTTCCGCTCACAGTTATGAGTGTCGAACAGTTCCAGCAAAATCTGCCGTCTGGCTTCGATACCAGGGAAAACAATTTTGATTTTCTCTGCGGTAACATAACTGTCGCGTTCCTGCAATTCTCTCTATATTTTATATATAGCCGCTTTTGTGTTCTCGACGAGAGCGTTGGTCTTAACGGCGTCCACCGTCCGTCCGGTTGCCCTGCCTGATGCCATGTCTCAGTATTTGGGGTTTACTTCGCATTTCATTCCGAAACGCGCTTCTTTTCCATCAACGGTTATCCGGCAAAAGAGCGGAATCGTTCCGCTGGCTTTCTGTTTGTCTCTTTTCAGGTAAAAGAGCACTTTAATGTACTTCGCATAGCTCAAATTTTTAAATTACAAAATTACTGTATTAATCTCATTTGAGTTTTATGCAACATGGTCAATATCAGACGGTTGCCGGACAGTTTCAGACGTTTTCATACACCTTTTGACCTCTTTTTTGAGGGGGTACGGTTTGGGTTGCAAACTCTGTCCTTTTATGCCCTTTTCATGCCTGTATCCATAGCCGGAAACAACGGAAAAAGCAACTTATCTGTCTATTAGTGTGCCTTTTGTCTTATCTCTGTCCTCCTTTGTCTGCATAGCCCGTTTTTGGCTATAAGCCCTGACCGGAGACATAATTACTAAAACGGATGTTACACCGTTGCAACTGACTGTCCATCTGCTGTTCCAGACGCACCCTGTTTTCGGTTAGCCGGCGGCATTGCCGAGTCAACAGGCGCACAGGCTGCAGATCCCGGTCCGGGACAAAACTGCCTCTGATCAGCTCTTTCTGCAAACATTGAGCGATCCGGTGCGCATCTTTCACATCGCTCCTGCGGCCGGGTAACTGCTTGAGAAAATACGGATTGGCTAACTTTAACGAAAAATCCGATTCCAATACCCGCCAGATCGGTTGCCGATAGATACCCGTGCTTTCCATCGCTACCCTGCCGCAACCATACGTTACCAGCGTATCCCGCAACCTGGTCGGCTCGACCGTGAGCGTTCCATAACGCTTCTCTAAAATTTTTTGGCCCCGTGCATCCAATAGAGATTAAGTCAACTTAAATTTACATATTACGCGCGCAAGTACGATCTTTGCAGCATGAAATATCAGGAATGGCAAAAAAGGGTCAACCGATTTGTAGCGATGACCGGTTACACGGTTGAAAAGTTCAACGAACTGCTGC
>JAITCT010000160.1 GCA_031282925.1 Dysgonamonadaceae bacterium
TGTCCCTGTGGACGACGCGGGTCTGACACTTCCTGTAAACAGTCTATTAAACTCATAACGTTTTTTTGCAAAGATAATGATTTCAAAAAAATTATCAAATAGAACTTAACAGCCCTGCCCCTTTAGGGGGCAGGGGGGTTACTTAACTCCCCTGCCCTTTCCAAAGCCTCATTAATATTGCTGCAAATATTTTCTTTGCCTATCTTGTCTGCGAATCCCGACTTGTTGAGCAAGGCGCGGACTTTTTCGTTTACGCCCGACAATATCAGTTGAATCTTTTCCTTTTTCGATATCCGGTAAAGACTTTCCAGGTTGTGTAAACCGGTTGAATCCATGAAAGGCACTTTCCGCATCCGGATAATCCGTATTTTAGGCCGTTTGTTGTCTATCCCCGTCCATTGCATGCTTCCTTCCAGCTTGTTGGCCACGCCGAAAAAGAAAGGGCCTTCGATTTCATATACTTCAACGCCTTTCGGAAGAATCAGTTTATCGTTATCGGCTGTTTTTTCCGCATCGGATTTCATGTTTAATTCGTCCTTGATAATGGAAATGCCGGATGTTTCGGCCAAGCGTTTAACCAGAAGCACCATGGCCAGCAAAATGCCTGTTTCAATAGCGATTGTTAAATCGAAAATAACAGTCAGGAAGAATGTTACCAGCAAAACGATAACGTCCGACTTGGGATTTTTCAGCAGCGAACGGAAAGTGCGCCATTCGCTCATATTGTAGGCGACAATAATCAAAACGCCCGCCAGGCAAGCCATTGGAATATGCTTCGTCAAGGGGCCGAGGAAAAGCAGTATCAGCAACAGAACAACCGCATGAATAATCCCCGCAACGGGAGTCCGCCCGCCGTTGTTAATATTGGTCATTGTTCTTGCGATAGCGCCGGTTACGGGGATTCCGCCGAATAAAGGCGTAACGATATTGGCCGCGCCCTGGGCAATCAATTCCGTGTTGGAGTTTTGCCTGTCGCCCGTAACGCCATCGGCTACGGTGGCCGAAAGCAGCGATTCGATAGCGCCCAGCATGGCAATCGTAAAAGCCGAAGGCAGAAGCAGATTAACAGTTGATAAATTGATGGGAACCGTTTGGGGAGTCGGCAAAGAAGGGTCAATCTCGAAACGGTCGCCGATAGTTTCGATGCCGGTAATTCCCAAATAGTTTTTCAGAACATATACGAGTATCGTCAGGACAACGATGGCAACCAGCGAACCGGGGATTTTCTTCACCGCTTTAGGCGAATAAATAATGAGGAGAATACTCAATATGCCTATCGCTAAAGACCAGATATTCAACGAACCGATTGCTTTCCCGTAGGCAATCCATTTGGAAATAAAATCGGCGGGGACGTTTTCCATCGCAAGTCCCAACAAATCTTTGATTTGCGTAGTGAAAATAACCAAAGCAATACCGCCGGTAAATCCGACAATAATAGGATAAGGCATAAACTTGATGACGCTTCCCAGGCGCAACACGCCCATCCCGACCAGCATCAAACCGGCCAAAACGGTCGCTACGGCCAAACCCGGCAAACCGAACTGCTGAATAATTCCGTAAACGATGATGATAAAAGCGCCGGTCGGCCCTCCGATTTGTACGGAACTGCCGCCTAACAACGAAACGATAAATCCGCCGATAATTGCAGTAATCAAGCCTTTTTCGGGACTTACCCCCGATGCAATCCCGAAAGCGATAGCCAGAGGCAGGGCGACGATTCCCACAATAACGCCGGCCATCAGGTCGATCAGGAATTTCTCTCTGGAATAATTTTTTAATGCGGCGAATAACTTGGGTTTAAATACGGATATCACCTTTGTACCGGAAATACGGTTGAGCGAATCAAAAAAGTCCATTTTCTTATTTTGTTTTAGAAAATCGGTGCATGTCAAAACCGGCGCAAAAGTAATAGGAATTGTTCAAATATTTGCAATCTTTTTAAAATAATCCGCATTCCGAATCGCCGCAGGGCTTCACCGTAACATACGCCAGGTAATTAGCCGCCTCCGTTACGGGACAAAGGTTCAGGTATCCGCTGTAAATCCGGCCGTTTTCCGTTTGCAGCGGGAACTGTTTTTGCAAAGCGGCATGTTTCTGGTTTAACATTTGGGAAGATTTGTGATATTCTACAAAAAAATGTCCCCGTGAAATCGGGCTAATGTGATTTTCAAACAGCCGGATAGCCAGATAACCCATGCTTTTCCGCATATTGATTTCGACGCAGGGATGTAACCGGAGTTGATTTTCGCAGGCATACGCCATCATATCAACGCCGAGATTTCCCGCATAATGGGGAGCATACATTTCCTGCAAAATACCGGTAAGCATTTCTTTCGTTCTATGCAGTAAATCTTTGCCTGTCAAGTCTGTAATTTGTTTTTCCAGTGTTTCCCGTCCGGCCAGCAAACTGCTTTCGTAAGCGCCTTTGGCATTGGTACGGAAAACCGAATAACCGATAAAGCGGGTTTCTTTTTCCCGCGAAATCTCAAAGTGCATGGAAAAATCCAGCCGTTTGTCAAGCGCTTTTTCCACCGATACCATGGATTGTTTTTTCAGCATCCCGCCGATTATTTGCTTTTCAGGCTGCCCTAACTTTCCGGCAGGAAGCCAAAGCAGGCCGCGGCCGGAGGAGGAGTAGGGAGATTTAACCAGGAAAGCCCCTTCCCTGCCCTCTAATTTCAGGGGGCGGTGGGGATTCACGATTCCCTCTATCTCTTCCGGATTAGAATAAAATTGAGGGAGAATGGTTTTATCAATCTCGGGAATCGCATCCATCAAAGCGGCAAGCGCTTTTTGCGCCGCAAAACGGCTGCCGAGAAAACGGTATATTTCTTTCCATTCGGGAATCCGTAACTGTAATCCATACCGTTTGTCAAGCGTTTCAAAATAATGAACGCTTTGCGGGGAAATGCCCCAGAGTTCCACGGAATTGTTCCTTAGCGCTTCGCTTTGAATCTCTTGCCCCGTAAAAACAGAATCGCCCGGCGAAGCGTACCAGGCGGGAAGCAACGCCAAATCTTCCTGCATTTTGGCAACCCGTCGCGGCGGCTGATAATACTTGGAAGCATTCAGGACTGCCGTCTCATGTCCCGGATTAAAATAATGTATCACCGGATTGCCCCTTCCCTTAAAATCCGGAACAGTCCGGCTTCCCGGTCAAAGCAAGCCCCTTCGCATTGAAAAAACTGTTCCAGCGTTCCATTCCGCCTCAATTCGTC
>JAITCT010000170.1 GCA_031282925.1 Dysgonamonadaceae bacterium
CGTCGCCGGCGGGCGGCGGAAAATGCGGTCGCCGCGCCGGTATCTCCGGCCCGAAAGGCCGTTCGGATGCAAAGTGTAGAAAACAGTAGCGGACAAGCTGGGGAACAGCAAAGCAGAAAAGTACAAATGCCGCAACCGTAATCCCCAAAAAGAGTACTGTCTTTTTCTTCGACAGGAGACGGGGTACGAAAACAAACGTGTTGAGGTAAAAATAAGCGGCCAGCAACGCATACTCAATGCCGGTAATCAAAGGAAAGAAAATATCATCAACTGGCCTTCCCGCCGGAATGGTAAGCCGGATGAAAAGCACCCATCCCGCCGAATGTAAAACAGCAAGCAACGCTTTTTTGTTTTTAGACGGCAAAGTATCCATAATTATTTTTGTGCAATATATTCTTCTTTTGTCATCGCTAATTTTGTTTTTAACTCCTGCAAAGATAATCGCTTTTTCGTAACTTGCGACAATTTGAAATGCACCCTTAAATGATAAATGATCGGTAATTTTTACCGCGAAAAGGATTCATACCTTTAAATGATTAGATAAAAATAGCATAAATACCAACTAATAGTGATTGTGCAGCGTCTGCAAAGCCCGTAACTTTGCTGCGTCAAATTTTAGTCTTAATTTAAGGTATAAATGTTAAAAAAGGTATTAATTTCTGTTGCTCTGTTATTGATTAATTTGCAGGCATTTACACAAGGGGATGGTAAAAATGCCCTTATTCTCGGAACAATAAAAAATGAGAAGGGCGAGCCGGTTGAATATGCTGCCATCTCCATTAAGAATACACCACTGGGCACACAATCCAACGCCGAAGGAAAGTTTTTTCTTTATGTTCTTCCGGGCACACAAACCATTTACATACAGTCGGTTGGATATGTTCCGTATGAAAAGCAACTAAAGCTGAAATCTCATGAGCGGGTTAGCCTGGAAATACAACTGAAATACAGCCAGCACAATTTGGACGAAGTAGTGGTCGAAGCCAAATCACAGGTTCAGATGGTAAAGGAAACGCCGTTTAATGTAGTGGCATTAGACGCTAAAGCCTTTTATAATACGACTTCGGACCTGGGGAAACTCCTTGATAAAGCTTCCGGGATAAAAATCAGGGAAACCGGAGGCGTCGGTTCCGGCCTGAACATTTCACTGAACGGTTTTACCGGAAATAATGTAAAAATCTTTATGGATGGCGTACCCATGCATGGATTCGGTTCCGCGTTCCAATTAAATAATATACCGGTAGGTTTGGCAGACCGCATTGAAGTTTATAAAGGCGTAGTCCCGATTGAATTTGGATCCGACGCCATGGGCGGCGTCATCAATATCGTGACCAACCAAAGCCGTAGGTCTTACTTAGACTTTTCCGCTTCTTACGGTTCGTTCAATACCCTGAAAACAAATCTTAATGTGGGTTATACGGCAAAATCCGGATTTACGGTACAAGTCAATGCCTATCAAAATTCATCCGACAATGATTATAAAGTAAAAACGGAAGTGAAAGATCTGCAATCAGGCACGACTCCTTTGGGGGTATATCACTGGGTAAGGCGTTTCAATGATGCTTATCATAATGAAGCCGTCGTCGGTAAAATCGGATTTGTGAGGACAAAATGGGCAGACCGCTTCCTGCTGGGCGCCACTTTGGGAAACGAATACGCCGAAGTACAGCAGGGATACAGGATGACGGTCGTCTTCGGGGAAAAGAAGAAGACAGCCCAATCCAACCTCTATTCCTTAAATTATGAAAAACGCCATCTCTTTTTCAAAGGGCTGAACGTAAAACTGAATGCCAATTATAACATTTCCAACAATCACAGTACCGATACCGTCAGTAAAAGCTACAACTGGTTCGGGGAATCCATTCCCAAAAAGACCAAAGGGGAATACGGCAACCCGACACTCAGCAGTTTTACAAACAAAAATCAATCGGCAACGGCAAACATCGGCTATCAGATTACACGGCAACACTCCCTGATGCTGAACGATGTGTATACCGCTTACAAGCGGTCGAACAACAATGCCATGGCAATTGTAGATCCCGATAACCCTCCGGAACCGGATATCCTGCGCAGGAGCAAAAAAAATATACTGGGACTTTCTTACCGCTACATGTCGCCAAACGAAAAATGGAAGACCAACGTCTTCGGAAAACATTACCTGATGGACGTTACCGGTCCTGTAAACACGGGCGATTCTTCGCACCCGAATTATGTGGAAGTAAGCAGCGATTACAGTATTACAGGTTACGGCATAGCCACTACCTATACTTTCAAAAACCTGCAACTGAAAGCCTCTTTTGAAAAAGCCCACCGGCTACCGAACGACAACGAACTGTTTGGCGACGAGGTGCTCGAATCCGGCAGCGCCGATATCAGGGCGGAAGAATCCCTTAATTACAATCTTGGGGCGACACTCAACAGGAACCTCTCGGAGAGTAGCGTCCTGTCGGCAGATGTAAGCCTCTTTTACAGGGACACCCATGATTTTATCCGAAGGATAGTTGACGCCCGCGAGGGTGGCGGAGGGAGCGAAAACTGGGGACAGGTAAAAAATATCGGCGTTGATGCGGAAGTGCATTATTACTACAAAAATAAATTTACTGTCGGAGGCAATGCAACTTATCAGGATATGCGAAACTATGAACGATACAGCAGAGGCGAGAGCCGGCAACTTTCGGTAACCTATAAGGACCGTATGCCCAATATCCCGTATTTCTTCGGGAATGCAGATGCTACCTATTATTTCCATGATTTGTGGGGCAAAGGAAATACGCTTTCCTTAGGCTATACATTCAATTTTATGTATCAGGTTTACCTGAACTGGCCAAGTCTCGGCAGCAAAGACTCCAAAGATCAGATACCCACGCAGTTGTGGAACGACTTTAATGTAACTTATGCTATTCAAAACGGGAGATACAATATTTCGTTTGAAGCAATGGACGTCAATAACGAACTGCTTTATGACGTATTTTACAATCAGAAACCGGGGAGAAGGTTCTTCCTGAAATTCAGATATTTTATTACAACTAACAAAAAAACAAATAATTAATATTAAGATTCAGAAACAAATGAGACCATTTAGAAGATTTAGAACAACAGCAATGATGAGCCTGTTTGCAGGAAGTGTATTACTTGCCGCAATAAGTTGCGGCGACGATAACGACGAACCTACACCGAAACCGGAGGCAGTAACCAAATTTTTTATCGCGGCAACCCAGGATGGCGCAACCTATTTTGTTACGGCCGACAGCCTGACGTCAGGCACGGTCGGTATTGCAGGAACAGGGATAGAAGTAAGCAATTCGTTTTCTCACCTTGTCAACGGCACCAACAATGCCATTACCGCTTTGGCATACCGGCAGGGAGACCCCGGCGTCGGTATTTCCTTTAAATTGGACGATAACGGTAACCTGACCAAACTCTCCAACGAATTTTCCCTTAATGACGGGTACAACACCTGTGGCGTTTTTGAGAACTATATCGTAGCGGGAAGAAATGCGACCCTGGCAAGTACCGGAGCAACCGGAGCTAATTTCTACTTTGTAGATCAGTCTTCGGGAACCGTTACGGAAAAAGAATTTGATTCCCGTGTCCTGTACCCGACGGATTCTTTTACGACCACAATAACAGCGCCTGTTTTCGCCGGTATCGTGGATCGCGGCAACGGCGAATGGCTTTCCGCCTACACGAAGGAGACCGCAAATGTGGACAGCGTATGGGTAGCCGCTTTCGATAAAGATTTCAAGCTAAAAAGAGTTTATACGGATAACCGTTTGAGCTATTCTGCCGGGCGTTTTAGATCGGCAAGGTACGCCCAGATTGCCAACGACGACAAGGGAAATACATACGTATTCTCCGGCTCTTACGAATCTACCTCTATAAAACCCGCAGGCGTTATCCGTATCAACAAAGACGCTACAACCTTCGATGCTTCCTATTATTGGGATATTCAAGCGGCTTCCGGTGATTATAAGTTTAGGAAAGTATGGCATGCCGGAGGAGACAACTTCTTGCTGGAAGTGTACAATAATACCGGTAATATTTCCAATGCTTCCACAGCAACCCGATATGCAATTGTAAATGTAGTAACGAAGTCATTTAACTGGGTTAGAACCGGTTTCCCTGCGGCGGATGAAATTACCGCTACCGGATGGCCGTTACCATACAATGGAAAAGTATATATTCCTGTTGTATCTACAGCAAATGAGTATCCTGTTGTATATGCTATTGATCCGGCAACCGGAGCGGCGCAGGCAGGCGTGGTGATTCAAGCCGCCGGCGTATTGGGACTCGGTGTATTACAAAAACAATAATGCAAACACTATGGTCAAGTTATTCATTGATTTTATTCAAT
>JAITCT010000268.1 GCA_031282925.1 Dysgonamonadaceae bacterium
AATCGCTTTGAGTTTATAGCATCTGTCGGTATTGGCGTTAATTTTGCTTTTGATAATGAAGCTACCACTCCAGCATTTACATCGGTGGTTGGACGGGTTGCTATACGCGCTAATTATAATTTGACCGAAGATCTTGATCTTTACGTTGAGCCTGCGGCATATATTACCGATCCGGAATTTGACGGATATAAAGGCACTGCGGTGGGCGATTTATATACACGCTTAGCAGTAGGCGTACAATATACTTTTAACAAAAAAGGTTCTTCAGGGAAGCTAACTATAGATGAGCTTGATCGTTTGAACCGCAGAGTGAATGAAAATCGCGATTTGATTGAGAAATTAGGCGACAGGTCAAAACCGGCTTCTTCTCCCGAATTGTTGCCCGAATATATTCATTTTGTTTTGAATTCTTACCGCGTCGGACAAAGTGAATATTCCAAGATAGAGGCTATTGCCGATTTTTTGAAGAATAATCCGGATGCAAAATTGTTACTTGTAGGTTATGCGGATAAATTGACGGGTACTTCTGCTTATAATTATAATTTGAGCAAGAAGCGCGCTGTTGAGGTCAGAAACGAATTGCAGCGTCTCGGTATTAGCGACAGTCGTTTATTTATTGAATGGAAAGGCGATAAAGAACAGCCTTTCACAGTGAATGAATGGAACCGCGTTGTGATTATGGTTGAAAGACGGTAAGACGTTAAAAATCGAAAGTAAAAGTTTATAAACTTATGTTTTTCAAATAAAACCTGAGTTTATAGACTTTTTTTATTGTAAGTTTGTTTCTATAACCTGCAAATAAATACGATAATGAAACGAACACTATATCTGATTTTGGATTTACTTATCATTTACGGAAGTATTCTCCTCGTTTATTCTTTGCTGTTTCAATTAGAAATGCTTGACAATTTCGATAGAAATTTTGAGGCATTTCAAATCATAACGCCTTTTATCGGAATCTATTATCTTATCTTAATGTACATTTTCGGGTTGTATAATATAACCCGGAAGACTGTCAATGAATTAATTTATACGGTTTTTTTGATTTCGATCCTGATGGCGGTAGGTATTATGGGGATTAGTTTTTTTGTCAGGGAAGCTGCATTGGCTTTCCCGCGAAGCGTTATCCTGTTATCTACACTTCTCTATTTTGTATTGTTGTCTTTTTGGCGATTGCTTGTTGTGTTCATATCAAGAAAGATACATGGAATCAAAAAAATAACCATCATTGGCGATAGAGATTCTAAAATATTCGAAATGCTTATGAGTCAATATCCGGGGCATTATAAAATTGAAAACCGGTGTGCCGATTTTGATGTTTCGATTGATTTTGACGCTATTATAGAAGGTGTTGATGAAATATTTATATCTACGGATATTCCGCAGGAAATGCGGAGGAAAATCCTGGCGCTTTCGATAAAATATAAAAAAGAGGTGTTTTTTGTGCCGGAATATTATGATTTAAGTATTATGGCTTCCACCTTTGACAAGACGAATGACTTGCCTACTTACCGGATTAATCGTCTTGAGCTTTCCCAAGAGGATGAATTTGTTAAACGGGTTGTGGATATTGTATTGGCGTGTATTGTTTTGATTATTGTTCTTCCGTTTGCTCTTATTGCCGCCTTGTTGGTTAAGTTGGACGGGGGCCCGGTCTTTTATTCCCAGGAACGATTGACGAAAAATAACAAATCATTTAAGGTGTTGAAATTCAGAACAATGATTCCTGATGCGGAAAAATTGTCGGGCCCGGTGCTGGCAGGCGAAGATGATCCCCGAATTACAAAAACAGGCAAATTGATGCGAACAATCCGGATAGACGAAACGCCTCAGCTGATAAATATTTTTAAAGGCGATATGAGTTTTGTAGGCCCGCGTCCCGAGCGCCCGTTTTTTGTAGAACAGTTTGAGCAGGAAATTCCCGAATACCATTACCGTTCGGTGGTTAAGGCAGGATTGACGGGTTTGGCGCAGGTTGAGGGGAAATACAATACGACTGTTGAAAATAAATTGCGATATGATTTAATTTATATCAATAATTATTCGCTTTGGCAGGATTTGCTGATTATTTTGCGGACAATAAAAATTTTGTTTACGAAAAGCAGTGCGGAGGGAGTGAAATTGTAGGGTCGGGATTCATGAATAATCATAATGAAATTAAAAATATGAACGAAGCAAAACTGATTCAACTGCCTAAAATTTTAGACGAAAGGGGAAATCTTTCTTTCATCGAAAAAGGGCGGGGCGTTGATTTTGATTTCAAACGGGTATATTGGATATATGATGTTCCCGGGGGAGAAGTTCGCGGGGGACATGCTTTCCGGGAACAGGAAGAACTTATTGTCGCTCTTTCAGGGAGTTTTGATGTGGTTTTGCACGATGGGACGGTGGAATGCCGTTATTCGTTAAACCGGTCTTTTATCGGACTTTATGTTCCCAAAATGTATTGGCGGAGGATGGAAAATTTTTCGACCAATGCGGTTGCGATGGCCTTAGCGTCAACGCTTTATGATGAGAGCGATTATATTTTGGATTTTGAAACCTATCTTAAATGGAAAGATAACAATGCCTGATTTTACCGTTTTTAATTGTAATGTACTGACTTTTCCGAAAATACATAACCGGGCGGGGAATATTACCGCTTTGAATAATTCGTTGGATATACCGTTTGATATAAACAGGGTTTATTATTTGTACGACGTTCCCGGCGGCGAAAGCAGAGGCGGCCATGCGCACAGGGAGTTACAGCAGTTGATTGTTGCCGTGAGCGGGAGTTTCGACATAACGATTGATGACGGGCGCACCCAAAAAACCGTTTCATTGAACCGCCCTTATTACGGACTGCACATTTTGCCCCTGATTTGGCGGGATTTGACGAATTTTTCTTCGGGGGCAATCTGTTTGGTTTTGGCTTCCCATCAATATGACGCTGATGATTATATTCGGGATTATGAAGAATTTATACGAATGAAAACTTATGGAATATCCGGATAGAACAGCGCAGTTGTTTCCACAAAAAATAGCCGTCAACGATATATGCGTTACAGGATTTTCATAAGCAGCGTACAATGGGAATTTGCAAATGAACGCCGAATGTTAGCGGATTATCTGCAAAAAGATGCCTTATTTGCAAGGTTTTTCGATATATTTATTTTTGAAAATCTTCCGGCTAAGGATTGGCAACCCGAAAAAGCATATATTGAGGAAGTAAAAAATTGCGATATTTTCCTCGTTTTATTGGGAAAAGAATATGGTTATGAATTTCCGGACGGCACATCGCCAACTCAACGCGAATATGAAACAGCGACGGAAAATAATAAATATCGCCTTGCTTTTTTATCTGGTGTTTCCGAAAATGAACGCCATGCTAAAACACAACTTCTTGTAAAGCAAATTGCAGACAATGTTGTTTACAAAATGTTTTCATCACCTTCGGAATTGTTGAGCGGCGTTTATTCCGCTCTTATTAATTTTCTTTCCGAAAAAGGAGAATTACGTAATGAGCCGTTTGATAAAAGTCCGAATCGTGATGCCGAATTATCAGATTTATCGGATGAAAAAATAGAATGGTTTGTACGGTTGGCAAAAGCAGAGCGAAATTTCCCTTTATCAATCAGTGATGGCAAAGAAAAAATTCTTACTCATTTAAACTTGTTGAACAGAGGAAAAATCACCAATGCCGCTATTCTGCTTTTCGGCAAACAGCCGCAACGTTTTTTTCTGACTTCGGAAGTGAAATGTGCTCATTTTCACGACATAAGAGTTCAAAAACCAATACCATTTTATCAGGTTTACAAGGGGAATCTTTTTGAACTGGTAGACCAGGCGGTTGATTTTGTACTTTCCAAAATTGATTTGGCGATAGGAACAAGGAAACGCAGTATTGAAGCGCCTACTGCATATGAGATACCGGTTGATGTGATAAAGGAAGCTATTGTCAATGCTGTTGCGCATCGAGATTACGACAGTACGGCAAGCGTACAGGTAATGCTGTTTCGAAACAGGTTGGAAGTATGGAATCCGGGAAATTTACCTCCGCAGTTAACGATTGAAATACTGAAGAACAATCACGGCTCTTATCCTCATAATCCGTTAATTGCCGACGTATTATATTATGCTCATTACATAGAGCGAATGGGTACGGGAATACAGGATATAGTTGAAAAATGCGCTGATTATGGTTTACCGGAACCGCAATTTGCATTGCGGGATGGTTTTGTTACAACTATTTATAGGAAACAGGGCATTGCATACGAAAAAGTCAGTGAAGAAAGCGGTGAAATAAACAAAGAAAAAGTTTCTGAAAATTCGGAGAAAACTGTGGAGAAAACTGTGGAGAAAATACTCAAACTCATTAAAGAAAATCCCGCCGTTACACAGTCGGAATTGATTAAAATAACAGGCTTGTCAAGGCGCGGCATTGAGTGGAATATTGCACAGCTTAAAGCCAAAGGCATGATCGCTCGCGAAGGTCCTGATAAAGGAGGGTGTTGGAAAATAAATAACAAAGCAAAAAAATAGCCATGTACAGTTTCGCGCCATACACCGGTGAATATGAATCCCAGTGGGATCAATTTGTAGGAACGGATTCTATAAACGGTACTTTTTTACATTCCCGTAATTTTTTGAATTATCATCCTGAAAGCTGTTTTGCGGATTGTTCGTTTTTGATATTTAAGGGCAATCATCTTGCGGCTGTGATTCCTGCCTGTGTGGTTACGGAGAACAGCGGGAAAATATTTTCTTCCCATGCGGGCAGTACTTTCGGGGGGCTGGTGATTCACCGGAAATACTATACCGCTTCAAATGTTATAGAAATGATACAGGGTTTGGAAGATGCCTTGAAAGCGGATGATTATAAAGAAATCAGGATGAAAATTACTTCTGACCTGTTTTCTTCGGAAAAGAGCGATTTGCTCCAGTATGCGTTGTCTTATTGCGGTTACGGCAGTTATGGCGAGTTGAGTACATACATTGATTTTGAATGTTATAAGCCGGATATAAGAGAAAATTTCGGACATGGGCAGAAGGAAAATTTAAGGCTGGCGTTGAAAAACGGTTTAACATTTAAAAAACTTGATTCGGACGGGGATATTGCCTGTTTTTATGCTGTTTTGTCAAAAAATTTGATGAAATTTAATGCCAACCCGGTTCACAGGCTTGAAGAATTACTGGATTTGAAGCGAAACCGGTTGAAAGATATTGTTGATTTTTACGGCGTGTTTTTTGAAGGGCGGATGATTGCCGGCGCGATGACATTTCAATTTGATTCGGTTATCCACACGCAATATTTGGCGGCGGATTCCGATTATTCCGCCCGCCGTCCGATGACCTGCCTGTATTATAATTTGATTGAAACCGTGCGGGAAAACGGATTTAAAAAGTTGTCGTGGGGCATTTCGACGGAAAAGCGCGGCAGGATATTAAACGGAAGCCTGTTATCTTTTAAGGAGTCTTTTGGAAGCAAATATATTTTGAACAGGGGATTTTATAAAATACTCCGATATGCAGAAGGGTAGGGGAGGGTACCGGACAGCCGCGTTAGCGGCTTTGGCGGGTTATGAATTCATTTTAGCCCTGCAGGGTTTTGATTTGTGCGACGAGGGATTTGTACTGACATTCTTCCAGCAAATTTTTCATGCGCCGGAAACGGTGGAATATCAATTTTTATATTATTTGCCTTCTTTGGTCGGCGGAGTATGGAATATTTTATTTGGTTTCGGCGGAATACTGTCTTTCAGAATTTTAGCGATTATAGCCCTCTTTTTTACCGGTTATTTTACTTATTTGGCCGTAGAAAAACAGTTTCGTTCCGGATTGATTATATTGGCCGCGTTTTTTGCGGTACTTTTTAATTTCGGGGTAACCGTTTTCGACCATAATTACTTGACGGCCTTATTGATTTCTATTGCCGTTTATTTGATATTGAAAGGTTTAAATTCGGAGAATAATTACCGTCCGATATTCTGGGGCGCTTTTTTCTGTGGCGTTAATATTTTTTCCAGGCTTACCAATATCAGCATGTTGGGATTGGGCTTATTGCTGTTTGCAGATTATTATTACGAAAAAAATGCCGTCCGGCTGAAGAAAAATCTTTTGTACGGCTTTTTGGGGATGTGTTCGGGTATCCTGTCGGTGCTGTGCGCCATGTATTTTTTAGGGCATTTGGATATTTTCCGTCAAAGTATTGTAAATAATGTGCTTGATGCGGGAATGAGCGAAGACAGCAATCATGGTATTTTTTTCCTTATCAAATCGTATTTTATTAACTGGAAGAATATTTATACCTATCTTTCGATTTTTGTATTCACAACTTTCTTTTTCCTCTACACTTATAATCTGTCGAAAAATAACCTGCTCAGGTTGTTTTCGATTATTTCCTGGGGGGCTGTATTCACTGTTTTTATTGCAGTCTTTGATTTGAACAATGAAAAATATTATGCCCTGATACTGTTTCCATTGCTGGTTTCCTGCTTTGCCGACAGGAAAAATAAACCTCTTACACTGCTCAATATTGCATCTTTGCTGGTAATGTTTTTACTCCCGTCAGGCAGTGATTTGGGCGTTAGAAGTATGGGAAGTTTTTGTATCTGGCTGGGAACTTTTGTCTCTGCCGGACATGTTTTCAGATACATCAATTATCAAATAAAAACCGGGCGGAATTATTCCGGCCATACTTTTTTCATTATTTTGTGCGTGTTGTATGTTGCATCCTGTTTGTTTTATGCTTCCCACAGAGCCTATGATGATAACGGGAACCGGCTGGCAAAGCGCTACCGGGCAGATAACGGCAAGTTCACCGTGTTTACGGATAAGCGTAAAGCAGATGCAATCAATGAGTTACTGTCGTCGTTAAGTAAATATGTCGATAAAGGCGATTATTTATTGTGTTTCGAATCATTGCCGATGATTCATTACTTAACCGAAACAAAACCTTATGCCGGCAGCTCGTGGATATGGTGTTACTCATCGGGAAATTTTAAAAAACACTTGGATCAGGCAGTTGCAACGCTTCCCCTTCCGGTTGTTCTGGCGCAAAAATGCCAGCCTGTCGGGAGAGACTGGACGGTTTCCGATACCGGCGAAAAGGCTTCCTGTCCTTATGTTTATAATTTGAAACGCATCCGGTACTTTGAAGAGTTTATCCGGGATAATAAATATAAACCGGTCTGGGAAAACGATTTATTTGTAATCTATTGTTCGGAGGAATGGAGAATGGGGAATTGAGAATTACCGCAGCCGTTGGCGCGAGGCGGAGGGGCGCACCCGTGGGTGCGCCCCCCAAGTTTCATGATGCGTCCCCGATGATTCGTGCGTCCCCGAAGATTCGGTGCATGATGGTCAGGGCGCACACATGGGTGCGCCCCTACGCCTCGCAATGACGAACAGTCCCCTCATTATCAATTATTTTAATTTGCTGTCGGCGGAGAAGCGACAATGGAAGGGAAGTTTTTCCATACGGGTGCGTTCCGATATGCAGGTTCACTGCCTTTAGGGACATAAAGTATAACCCCGGTCAAATCGCTGTTGATAAATGCATCGGAATGTATATCGGGAGGAGTCGTGCCGTTACATTCGATAATCTTTAGATTGGGACAGTTTCCAAACGCCCAACCGTCTATATATTCCAGACTTGCGGGAAGACTGACTGTTTCCAGAGTCCAACCATCCTGAAAAGCCGCATCGCCGATTGTTTTAATTCCTTCGCAAATCCGGACTGAAGTTAATTTTCCACAAAATACACATGTCGCATCTTCTATGTTTTTCACACTTCCCGGAACGGTTATGGATGTTAACCCCGACTGTTTAAAAATTCTTTCTCCAAGCTTTGTAACACTGTTGGGAAGGGTTACCGAAGTTAATCCCTTCGTATTATTGAAAGCAAATTCGCCGATGGATGTTACGCTGTTGGGAATATTAATGGAAGTTATCCCCGAGGCGTTGAAAGCATTGGCTCCGATGGATCTTACGCTGTTGGGGAGATTAAGGGTTCGCAGACTGAAAGTGCCGGAAAATGCACAGTTGCCGATGGATGTTACACTGTTGGGAATATTAACGGTTTGCAAATTGAAGCAGCGTTCAAAGGCATTATTACCGACAGATGCAACGCCGTCGGGAATATTGACGGATGACAAACTGCGGCAATCCTGAAACATTCCATCGGTAA
>JAITCT010000280.1 GCA_031282925.1 Dysgonamonadaceae bacterium
AGTTCGTTCAAGGACGATTTTTATAAAGAATTGATTTCGCGTCTGCCGCTTAATTACCGGCTTGATCTGTATTTTCACCAATTCAACGAAAAGCTTTTTAATAATTTGATTATCGACAGTTTAGGGAAATACGATTTATATATCGTGACCAACTATATCAACGACGTTTATTACGATGTTTTAGACCGTCTGGATAACAGTAAGGTGTTGCTTATCGACTTGGGAAAATTCAAAAAAGATAAATTTTCCTATGTTTGTCAGGGATTTGACACGACTTTATACGATTGCCTGACTTCCGGCTTGGGTTTGATACGGAAATACGATGAAATACAGTTTATTTTTCCGTCGGAAGCCGAACATCCCAAGAGTTGTATTCCGTTTTATAAGAAGTTTTGTTTGGATAATAGGTTGAAACATAAATTATTGCGGCGACAGATGCGGATTTCGGATGTTAAGTCGGGTGTAGTTTATTTGCTTTCAAGACATTCCGAGGTAGTGGATTTTGTGAAAATTTGCCGTTCAAAAAATCTGAAATTGGGAAAAGATGTTGGTCTGATTACGTTCAACGATACGCCGATGCTCGAAGTAATCGAAAACGGAATTTCCGTTATATCTACCGATTTCAGGCAAATGGGAAAATTGACGGCTGAGTATATCCTGACTCGTCAAAAAATACAAACTTATATTCCTACACGACTGATTGTTCGGGGATCTTTGTGAACACTGTCATTTCCGCGCAGGCGGGAAACAACGTTCGGCGGAGCCAATAACAGGCTTCACAACCGCACTGCAACAATTTGAAATGCACCCAAGCGAACAGAAAAGTTCCGAAAATCTACACAGATGCCGTAAATTCACGCGGAAATTTGTCGTTGCGGAATGTATATTCGTTGAAAATTAATGTTTGATCAAGTGAACGATGCAACGAATCTTCACCGTTCGCCATTAACCTGCAATAACAGCGTCTGAAAAAATAATTTGCGTTCCCGACTTTTGAATGCAAATTGCCGCCATCATTTCATAAAAAATTTCGTGTATTTATTGTGTTATATTATTTATTTTATATACCTTTGTAACAATATTAACCTGAAAAATCATAAAAGGATGAAAAACTTAAATTTATTTTTAGTATTTTGTACCGTTTGCTTTGTACAAATGCAGGTACAGGCAGGCGAGTGGTCGGAACGTCGATATTTCAAAACATCCGGATACGGAGAATGGAATGTTTGGTATGAGTATAACTATTCGACTCAGACGCTTTGGATTGGAGGAGAGGGTCCCATGCCGGATTCGGATCAGAATAACAGCAGGTGGTGGGACTATGCGTATTGGTACACTTTTGATCACGCAGCCTGGAAATTTCATTGGCTTATAGATAAGTTTATTGATCTTCTGATAGGGCATCCCGTTAAGTTCGAACCTGTAGTTTGGAGAAATACCGGGGGACATCTGGATAATACCTATGCCTATCCGATTAGACACCTTTATATTGAAAAAGGGATAACCCATGTCGGTGCATGGTGTTTTCAAGGCCTGCAGTTGCTGGAAACTGTTGAATTTGAATATCGTGATCATGTTTCTATTGGCGCAAACGCTTTTAATGGCTGTTCCAAACTGACTTCCTTGAAATTCCCTTACTCAATGAAATCTATAAGTATCGGGAATGAGGCTTTTAAGAATTGTACCGGTTTAAAATCCGTCGAACTCTCTACCGAGAAAGGTGTAAGCAATGCTGTAACCATTGGGAAAGCCGCTTTTCAAGGTTGTTCCGATATGACTGATTTCTCCGGAGATGCAGAAGTAATGGTAACAGAGATTGCAGACAATACTTTTAACGGTTGTTCCAAATTGGCCCACTGCTACATTGCACAGGATATAAAACGTATCGGAGATGGAGCTTTCTACGGTTGTGCCGGTTTGACCTCCATCAATATTCCTGCTACCGTAACAAGTATTGGCGCTTATGCTTTTGCAGGAAGCGGATTAACTTCCGTCACTCTTTCCAACAACCTGAAAAATATCAGTGACGGGGCTTTTGCCGATTGTACCGGATTGACCTTCATCAACATTCCTGCTACCGTAACAAATATTGGCGCTTACGCTTTTGCAGGAAGCGGGTTAACTTCCGCCACTGTCGGGTCCGGCGATATCGGAAATTTCGCTTTTGCGGACTGTACCGGATTGACTTCCGTCACTGTCGGGTCCGACGTGAACAGTATCGGATATTCCGCTTTTGCGGGCTGTACCCGCTTGGCTTCCTTTACCAACAGCAAACCAGTACCGCAAAATATACAGGTGCTTACATTCGACAGAGTTAACCTGAACGGCGTTACGCTTTACGTTCCCGCCAAATCGGATGTAATCTATACAAGTACAATCGGATGGATGTATTTCGGGCGCTTCGGTATCATAGGGAGCAACGTAACAAGGGAGATTCCCCAAAGCATCACCCTTGACAAATCTTCTGCCGTCCTGCCTGTCGGGACAAGCGAAACGTTAACGGCTATTTTTTCGCCCTCACATACAACCTCAAACGTAATCTGGAGCAGCACCAATCCATTGGTGGCTACCGTATCGGCTAACGGTGAAGTAAGTGCTATCGCCCCGGGCGAGGCTACCATCGTAGCCACCTCGGTATATGGATCCAAAATAGCTACCTGCCCTGTAACGGTTATTGCTCACGTTGCAAGCGTCAGCCTCAACAAATCTGCTACTACCATGCTTATCAGAACATCCGAGATACTGACGGTTACCGTTTCGCCTCCAGACGCTATAAACAAAGAGGTAACCTGGAGCAGCAGCAATCCGGATGTTGCCAACGTGTCAAACGGTGTAGTTACCACTAATACCGGCGCAGGCGAGGCTATCATCACGGCCGCCACGGCAAATGGAAAAAAAGCAGATTGCAAGGTAACGGTTACTATTCCCGCTGCAGGCATTCACCTTAACAAATCTTCCGTAACCCTGTCTGTTAACTCATCCGAGACGCTAATGGCTACCGTTTCGCCTTCAGACGCTGTAAACAAAGAGGTAACCTGGAGTAGCAGCAATCCGGAGGTGGCTACCGTATCGAACGGTGTAGTTACCGCTAAGGCCGCAGGCGAGGCTACCATCACTGCTACCATGGCAGATGGGAAAAAAGCAGATTGCACGGTAACGGTTATTGTTCCCGCTACAGACGTCATCCTTAACAAATCTTCCGTAACCCTGTCTGTTAACTCGTCCGAGACGCTGACGGCTACCGTTTTTCCTCCAGGCGCTACAAAAAAAGAGGTAATCTGGAGCAGCAGTAATCCGGTGGTGGCTACCGTATCGGACGGTATAGTTACCGCTAAGAGCGCAGGCGTTGCCGACATCACAGTCACCACGGCAACTGAAGGCAAGCAAGCTGCGTGTCAAGTAACGGTTCCTGTTCCCGTTACAAGCGTCAGCTTCAGATCTCCTGCCGAGTTTATCGTCGGAATGTCCGCCGGGCTAACGGCTACTGTCCTGCCTCCAAACGCTGCAAACAAAGCAGTAACATGGAGCAGCATCAATCCGGAGGTGGCTACCGTATCGGACGACGGTGAAGTTACCGCTAATGCTGCGGGTACAACTTTCATTAAGGTTAAAACGAAAGATGGAGGGAAAACGGATTCTTGCGAGATAAACGTAAGGACAAGCAGCGATGCTACTTTAAGCAGTCTCACATACAACGGATCATCCGTACCGGAATTTGACCCCGGCATTACCGATTATATGGTTACGGTAGAGAATAGCATAAGGAATATTACAATAAATGCAGAGGCAAGTTACCGGACGGTATTCAATGTTAGCGGGGATATTGGAAAACATCCGATAAGCGTCGGGGAGAATATCTTTAACGTTACGGTTACCTTCGAAGGAATACCCATGAAGACATATCGGTTGAACGTAAAACGGTTAAGCAATGATGCTACTTTAAGCAATCTCACATACGACGGATCACCCATACCGGGATTTGACCCCGCCTGTACCGAATATACGATTGCTGTGGGCAGTGATATCACAAACGTTGATACCAAAAAATTTGAATGCGAAACCTCTCATCCGGCAGCAAAAGCATCAATGAAATATGACGCCCTGCAATATCTTTTTACAATCCACGTTACGGCAGAAGACAACGCCACCCAAATATATCGAATAAGAGTAACAAGGTTAGGCAGTGATGCTACTTTATACGAACTCATATTCAATGGATCGCGCATAATGGGATTTAGCCCCGCCACTACCGATTGTACGTTTGCTGTACCCAACGAGGTAACAAATATATACGAAATTATACCCAAAACCTCTTGCCCGACAGCATCTGCAGTGGTGGAGGGTTCGACACGGTTAAATGTCGGCGACAATCCTTTTAAAATCACCGTTACGGCAGAAGATGGATTCCAACAGGTATATCTGGTGAATGCAAGACGGTTAAGCAATGATGCTACTTTAAGCAGCCTCACATTCAACGGAACAGACGTAGAGGAATTCCAATCCGATATCTTTGATTATTCGTTTGTGGTAAACCATAATGTAACAAGCGTTTCAATAGGAGCAACAGCAAATTACGCGAAAGCCGGTGTTAGCGGTGAAGGTTCCTATCCGGTAAGCGTTGGGGTTAACTCCTTTCCGATTACTGTTGTTTCCGAAGATTTAACGGATACAACCGAATATATCGTAACAGTCAAACGGTTAAACGGAAATACTTCATTAAAAGAAATTACCGTTAACGATCAAAATGTTGTTGCAACGAATGATTCTAATTACACTATTGCCGTTGAAAGCGATGTAAAATATATTACCATAAATGCAATAGCAACTTGCCAATCAGCCGTTATTTCGGGCGACGTCGGAAGACGCTGGACAAATGTGGGGGATAACATCTTTACATTTACGGTTACCGCCGAAGACACAACCATCAAGCAAATCTATAATCTAAATGTAAGACGGATGAGCGATGATGTTTCCCTGGAGACAGTTACGGTAAACGGAACAGTCATCTCAAATGATACAATCACCGTAGATCACTCCGTATCAATGGCTACAATTGCGGCGAAAGCAACTCACGGATTAGCCTCCGTAGAAGGCAACGGGACATATTCGTTGAATTTCGGTACAAACATTTTTCCAATTTTCGTTACCGCTGAAGACACAACACAAAAACAGTCTTACATAATAACAATAACACGCGCATCACTTCCTTTTGTTGAGTTTCCCACTACTCCAACAACTATCGGCATTAACAATGTTGACGGACAGGATATAAAGGTATATACTTCAAACAATGTGTTGTATGCATCTTCTCCTGTAGCCGAAACGGTTAACATCTATACCGTTACCGGAAAACTGTTATATAGCATACAAAAACCTGCCGGAGAAACGGCCCTGACCGTTAATCATTCCAAAGGGATATTAATTATACGGGGCGGTTCGGGATGGATAAAAAAATTGATGTTTGATAATTGATAATTCTCACTGCAATCATTGCGAACCGCGAAGCTAATTTACGTAATTCGCGTAATTTGCGTTCAAAATTAGGAACGCGAATTACGCGAATTATCTTTTACACAAATACCTATTGAAAATTTATTCTTATACTGCACACGGGATAGTTTTGTGCATAGACGAGTTACGTACGAGTAACCCGTTTACTCGTAACTTGCAAAAACAAGAGTTACCCCTTTACTCCGCCAGCAGCAACTCCAAAATAGCAACCGCCGCCCGGGACACCGAAGTCCCCGGCCCAAAAATAGCCGCAACTCCCGATTTGTACAGGAAGTCATAATCCTGGGGAGGAATCACGCCGCCGGCAATAACCAAAATGTCTTCCCGACCCAATTTTTTCAATTCGGCAATCACCTGCGGAACCAAAGTCTTGTGTCCCGCCGCCAGCGAGGATACACCCAGCACATGAACGTCATTTTCTACCGCTTGGCGGGCAGCTTCTTCCGGGGTTTGAAACAACGGACCCATGTCCACGTCGAATCCGCAATCGGCATAGCCCGTTGCTACCACTTTCGCACCTCGGTCGTGGCCGTCCTGTCCCATTTTCGCCACCATGATACGCGGCTGACGGCCTTCTTTCTTGGCAAATTTTTCGGCGAGTTCGATCGCTTTCCCGAACGTTTCGTCGCCTTTGGTTTCTGATGAATACACGCCTGATATAGTTCTAATAATTGCTTTATATCTTCCGCTCACTTTTTCGCAAGCATCGGAAATTTCTCCCAGAGTTGCGCGGACGCGAGCTGCTTCAACCGCTAATTCCAACAGGTTGCCTTCTTTGGTTTCCGCACATTTCGTGATAGCGGCTAAAGCCTTTTCTACGTCGGCATTGTTGCGCCGGGCTTTCAAATCGTTCAAACGTTCGATCTGCTGTTTGCGTACAGCCGTATTATCGACTTCAAGAATATCAATCGGGTCTTCTTTTTCCAAACGGTATTTGTTGAGGCCGACAATCGTCTGAGCGCCGGAGTCAATGCGGGCTTGCGTGCGGGCGGCCGCTTCCTCGATACGCATTTTCGGAATACCGGTTTCTATGGCTTTGGCCATTCCGCCCAATTCCCGAACTTCCCGAATCAAAGCCCAAGCTTTTTCGGCCAATTCTTTCGTCAAACTTTCCACGTAATACGAACCTGCCCAGGGGTCAATTTCCTTGCAGATTTGCGTTTCTTCCTGAATGTAAATCTGTGTATTGCGGGCAATTCGCGCCGAGAAATCGGTTGGGAGTGCAATCGCTTCGTCCAAAGCGTTGGTGTGCAGGGATTGGGTATGTCCCAAAGCGGCGGCCATCGCTTCGATACAGGTACGTCCGACATTGTTGAACGGGTCTTGTTCGGTCAGCGACCAACCCGAAGTCTGGCAGTGTGTCCGCAAGGCCAAAGATTTCGGGTTCTTAGCCCCGAAACTTTTTACGATTTTCGCCCAAAGCAAACGACCGGCACGCATCTTGGCAATTTCCATGAAATGATTCATACCGATAGCCCAGAAGAACGAGAGGCGGGGGGCAAAAGCATCCACATCAATTCCGGCATTGATACCGGCTTTCAGGTATTCCATACCGTCGGCCAGGGTATAAGCCAATTCGATGTCGGCCGTTGCGCCGGCTTCCTGCATGTGATAACCCGAAATGGAAATCGAATTGAATTTCGGCATCTTTTGGGAAGTGTACTCAAAAATATCGGCAATGATACGCATCGAAAATTCGGGTGGATAAATGTACGTGTTCCGCACCATAAATTCTTTCAGAATATCGTTTTGAATTGTCCCCTGAAGTTCTTCCAATTTAGCGCCCTGTTCCAATCCGGCGTTGATGTAAAAGGCAAGGACGGGCAAAACAGCACCGTTCATGGTCATAGAAACAGACATGTCTTTCAAGGGGATTCCGTCGAACAGCACTTTCATGTCTTCAATCGAACAGATGGAAACGCCGGCTTTACCGACGTCGCCTACTACACGCGGATGGTCGGCGTCGTAACCGCGGTGCGTTGCCAAGTCGAAAGCGACGGAAAGTCCTTTCTGGCCGGAGGCCAAGTTTCTACGGTAAAAAGCGTTGGATTCTTCGGCTGTGGAAAAACCCGCATACTGGCGAATCGTCCAGGGACGCATTGCATACATCCCCGAATAAGGGCCTCTCAGGAA
>JAITCT010000290.1 GCA_031282925.1 Dysgonamonadaceae bacterium
CTTTTTGCGCAGGTTTTTGACCTGTGAATAGACGAAATCAAAGCTGTCCGCCATGTCGAAGCTGTCGCCCCAGACGTGCTCTGCCAGCGCGTCTTTGGTAATCAGGCGGTTTTTGTTGTTGACGAAAAAGACGAGCATGTCAAACTCCTTGCGGTTTAACCTCAGCAGGCTACCGTCGATATACACCTGTCGCTGAGCGAAGTCGATTTCAGTATTGCCCGATGTTACCGTTTGTTTTCCGTCGTGCTGCTTACGTCGCAGCACGGCTTTAATCCGGGCGTGGAGCTCCGGCAGGTGAAAAGGTTTGGTCAGATAGTCGTCGGCGCCCAAATCCAGCCCCAATATTTTGTCGTCGAGGGAGTTTTTTGCCGATATGATAATGATGTTACCCGTCCGGTTTTCCTTTTTCATTTCACGGAGGATTTGCAGTCCGCTTCCGCCGGGCAGGGAAATGTCCAGCAGGATGCAGTCATACTCATATATCATGATTTTTTCTATCGCAGAATGATAATCGGCGGCCTTTTCCACAACATATTTTTCCTCCAGCAGAAATTCTTCAATGCTTTTCAGCAACGCGTATTCGTCTTCGACAATCAGAATTTTCATGTGCTCCCGTATCTGTTATTAAAACTGCCGGTAAAGTTACAGCTTTTTTTGATACGCTGAAAAGAAAAATAAAACAGGTGTAGCAGAAGAAAAAAACTTCGTATTGAATTATTTATGCTACCTTTACAGCAATAAAAATGGCAAGACCTGCGAAGCCGTCAGAGCAGGAACAAAAAAACAAATAATTAAATAAATTATGAGGATAATCTGATTGGCACTTGGGAGCAACTGTACAACCCTAATTTTAACGTGGTCGAATTTGACCACTTTAAAATGCAGGCAGGTTTGCCGTCTTTCGTTCTCGGCACAGGCGAGTGGATTACGAAAACCAATGCCACAGGTATTTACGGCAGGAACTTTCGCAGGGCGAGCGGCTGGTGCAGCTCAACAGCGTCGCCATTACACAGATGAAATCGCTGATGAACAGCCAAAACCTCAGTAAACGGTTGAATAAATGATAAAATTAAATAAAGTACATCATATTGCTGTTATTTGCAGCGATTATGAGAAATCAAAAAAATTTTACGTTGACATTTTGGGATTCAAAGTCGAAAAAGAATTTTTCAGGCAGGAAAGAAGTTCATACAAACTGGATTTGTCACTGAACGGATTATATACCATCGAATTATTTTCCTTTCCAAATCCTCCGAAGCGGCTGACCCGTCCCGAAGCCGCAGGTCTGAGACATATTGCCTTCGAAACGGATGACATTGAAGACTGCGTTTTGACCCTGAAAACGAAAGAAATAAATGTGGAGCCGCTGAGAGTGGATGAATTTACGGGTAAAAAATTCACATTCGTATTCGACCCTGATAATTTACCGATAGAAATTTACGAAAAATGATAAACATTGATGAATATATCGCCGGTTTTTCCGAACTGACAGGCTGTAAAAACAGGCAGCCGTGGGAATTAACTTCCGGTTTAAGCGTTTGGTTAGAGGAAAGAATAAAATTACTTGACGGTGATTACATCGTCGAAAACTTTATTGCCATTCATAAAACAGCCGTTATAGAGACCGGTGTAACGCTGAAACCTCCGGTTGTTATAGGAAGAAACTGTTTTATCGGGACGGGTTCGTACCTGCGAAACGGAGTGTTCCTTGTCGAAAACGTGCGCATCGGGACAGGCTGCGAAATAAAATCAAGTATTATATTCAAAAACAGCGCCGTTGCCCATTTCAACTTCATTGGCGACACCATTGTCGGCAACAGCGTGAATTTCGAGGCAGGCTCCATAACCGCCAATCATTACAACGAAAGAAAAGACAAAAACATCTGCGTCCTCTGCCGTTCGGAACGGATAGATACCCGTACCGTGAAATTCGGCTCGCTGGTCGGCGACAATACAAAGATTGGCGCGAATGCGGTGCTTTCGCCGGGAACCATCATGGAACCGGACAGTATCGTAAAAAGGCTTGAGTTGATAGAACAGATAAAACCTGCTTCACTTCCCGGCAACGCCGCAACCGGCTAACGGGATTTTCTCTTTTGACGCAACCATCGCCTATAGCTGCTGCCGCTCCGGAAAGCGGAAATCAGGTTAAAAAAAGAATTTTTCTTTGTTGCGCTCAGAGTGCCTTAAGCCCCGCTCGGAGCGACCTAATCCCTACTCAGAGAACCTTGAAGCTCGCTCAGAGTGTCCTAAACCTCGCTCAGAGAACCTTGAAATTCGCTCCGAGCGTCCTAAACCTCGCTCGGAGAACCTTGAACCTCACTCGGAGCGACCTAATCCCCACTCAGAGAACCTTGAACCTCGCTCCGAGCGTCCTAAACCTCACTCGGAGAACCTTGAACCTCGCTCTGAGCGACCTAATCCCCGCTCTGAGCGTCCTAAACCTCGCTCAGAGAACCTCAATTCTTGCTTTTACTGACAACATCCTCGCTTCGAGCGACAAAATGGCAGTTCGAAGCATCCGAGACTTTGTCCCAAGTGCCAAAATCCGCCTGTATTTCTATAACACTCATATCATTAACAGCATTTACGAAAGCAACCGCAATGGACAGTATCAGGGAAGCGTTTCCAGTCATCTGTTTGCACACAAAATTGTTATTGTTGAAAACGAAAATTGCTTTGGCGTCCAAATTTTTAAGGAATATTTTGGATGTGCTTTTGTAGAAATCATTTTTTTGCACAAAATGTTGATTTTTTGAAACAAAAGTAATAATTTTACGGCCAATTGCGAAATAAAAAGGAAAATGTATTCTTATTTTAACAGAGATATCAGCTGGCTGTCGTTTAATTACCGGGTTCTACTTGAATCGGAGGACTTGACTTTGCCGATATACGAAAGAATAAAATTCCTTTCCATTCATGCCTCCAATCTCGAAGAGTTTTATAAAATCAGGGTTGCGGAACATCGTAGCGTTATTATGCAAAAAGTTCATTCGGAGGAAGACCCGGCGGAAGCTGAACAGATTCTGGAAGAAATCAAACAGGAAGTAACGCGCCAGCAGCGGGAATTTTTCCGTATTTTCAGCGATGAAATCCTGCCCGAATTGGCAAGGGAAAAAATCGTTCTCTACATGAACGCTCAACCCAAGCCTGAACACCGCGAGTTTATCAGGGATTATTTCATGGAAGAAATTTTTCCTTTCCTTCAACCGGTGATGCTTTTAGATATCCGGGTTTTCATCCGCGACAACCGCCTTTACCAGGTCGCTCAACTGCGGAAAAAAGGAACGGGCGAAATTATCTACGCGCTTAATAAGATTCCCTATGAGAAAGTGCCTCGTTTTGTGGAACTTCCGCCGATAGGCGATACCCGTTATTACATGTTTGCGGAAGATGTGATTTCCGCCAATCTTTCCGAAATTTTTACCGGATACACCGTCGAAGGAAGCTACAACATTAAAATTTCCCGCGACGCCGATATTTTCATTGACGCCGATACGGGCAACAAAAACCTGGTACAAACGATTAAGGAAAAAGTCAAAAAACGAAAAATAGGCAATGTCTGCCGTTTCGTTTACGACAGGCAAATGCCGCCGGAATGTCTTCGATACCTGAGCGAAACCTTCGGTATTCTCCCCGAAAATTTAATTCCCGACTATACTCACCTGAACATGGAAGATCTGGTTAAGTTGCCCAATCCGGCGGGAAAAGAATTGGAAGCGCCGGCGCAAACGCCGCTCCGGATTCCGGAACTGGACAAGGCCGCATGGCTGTTTCCCGTGATTCGGAAAAAAGATATTTTCATCCACTGTCCCTATCATACTTTTGATTATTTCATCCGTTTCCTGATGGAAGCGTCCCTCAACCCCAATATAGATGAAATCAGGGTAACCCAATACCGGGTCGCTCAAGATTCGGAAATCATTGCCAGCCTGATCAACGCGGCGAAAAACGGGAAGAAAGTAACCGTTTTCGTTGAATTGAAAGCGCGGTTTGACGAAGAAAACAATCTTTTTACTTCCGAAATGATGAATAACGCCGGAATCAAAATTATTTACAGCCTTCCCGGACTGAAAGTACATGCCAAAGTAGCTTTGGTAATCGAAAAAGGTTCGGAGAAAAAGCGCCGGTCGTATGCCTGTTTAAGCACCGGCAATTTCAACGAAAAAACGGCGCGGGTATATTCCGACATGGCTGTTTTGACTTCCGGCAAAACGCTGACAGGGGAAATCATCCGCCTGTTTGACGTCCTCGGAACACAAAACAGGAACATAACCTTCAATAAACTTTGGGTGGCGCAATTCAATTTGATTCCCAATCTGATACGGAAGATACAACAGGAAACGGCAGCCGCAAAAGCCGGCAACAAAGCGCATATCATCCTGAAAATGAACGGACTGCAAGATACGGTAATGATTGACGAACTGTATAAAGCCGCAGAAGCCGGAGTTAAAATCGACCTGATAATAAGAGGAATATGCTGCCTGAAACCGAATCAGCCCTACAGCCGGAATATCCGCATCGTCCGCCTTGTGGACATGTACCTGGAACATTCCCGTATCTGGTATTTCTACAATGGAGGCAAAGAAAACCTGTACCTGACTTCCGCCGACTGGATGAAACGGAATTTGTACCGGCGCATTGAAACTGCTTTTCCCGTGTTGGACAAACAAATCAAAAAGACGGTTCTTTCCATTTTGGACATTCAGTTGAAGGATAATGTAAAGGCCTGTTTGATAGATGAAAATCTGAATAATGTGTTTTTTCCTGCGCCTCCGGAAGGGGAAGAAATACGCGCTCAGGAAAAAATTTATGAATTAATTGAAGCATAAACAGGATATAACGGTTATATCCTGTTTATGCTTCTAAAATTTCATATTCAGGTCGATACCGAAGCGGACAGGTTTACCCAATTGTCCGAAAGAATTGCCGAATGTATTGAAATAGAAGGTTGTATATTTTGAATCCAGCAAGTTTTCGCCCCAAAATTCCAAGGAAAAATCTCCTTTTTCCACTGACATTCTTCCGTTTAACAACGAATAGAATTTTTGCGATACATCATTGGCTTCCGTCCAGTAGATTTTGCCTGCACCGGAGTATCTTCCGCTTATCAGGAGCCTGTCAATAAACGAGTTTTTGAAATGCAATGTATAGACAGCCGT
>JAITCT010000328.1 GCA_031282925.1 Dysgonamonadaceae bacterium
TAAATGTAACCGGGAACATTTTTTTTATTCGGGAATATTTTTACACAATAATAATTGACAATCCCGCAAAAAACGAAATTTAACGGGTGCATTTCAAATTGTCGCAGTGCGGTTGTGAAGCCCGTCATTCCCGCGCCGAAATATGGCCTGCCGCAATTATGGATATACCGGCAGAATCCCCGTTGGTGCGAGGCTGTGCCTCGCGCCGCCTATTCCGACAGGTTCAACCTGTCGGGAGGGCGTAGGGGCGCACCCGTGTGTGCGCCCCCGATGATGCAAGACGCGTCCGGTTGGGTATAAACCTCATTTTCACCTTATTTTCTCCAACAAAACAACCTCAGTAGCAAGAGCGTGTTAATAATTCAAATTCCCTGCCCCCCGCTGGTGCGAGGCTGTGCCTCGCACCGTCTATTCCGACAGGTTCAACCTGTCGGAGGGCATTGGGGCGCACCCGCGTGTGCGCCCCAATGATACATGACGCACGCCCGATGATGCATGACGCGCCCGGTTGGGTATAAACCTCATTTTCACCTTGATTTTCTCCAGCAAAACAACCTCAGTAGCAAGAGTGTGTTAATAATTAAATTCCCTGACCTTATTACCTTATTGTATTGTACGCGGTATGGTTTTGTGCATTGGCAAACGACCTTTTTTTATAAACACAAAGGCACGAAGATACGGAAACCGTGTATTATTCTTTGTGTCTTCGTGCTTTCGTGTCTTCGTGTTTAAATAATTTTCCATAAATTTGCGGAAAATGAAAATAACTTTTAATATTCAATACAATACGGTTTGGGGACAAACGCTCCACGTTGCCGGCTCCTTGCCCGAATTGGGCGCATGGAACAACGCCCGCGCCGGGGAAATGCACTGTACGAAAACCGGCAACTGGTTGCTGGAAATCGAATTGCCGGATGCGCCGGTTGATTTTGAATACTGCTACTTCCTGCGTTCCGGCGCCGGCGCGGTTTTTGAGGAATGGCGGAAAAACCGCCGCCTGTCCGTTGCCGATGCATCGAAAAATTATTATTTAATTGATTGCTGGCAAAATTTTCCGGAAAACAGGGCTTTTTATTCGTCGGCTTTCGCCAAATGCTGGTTCGCCCATCTGCCATCCGCCCCCAAAGTCAGCGGCGGGGGAAACCTCCTGGTCAAAGTCATGGCTCCGGAAATAACCGCTAACCAAACGCTTGTCATGGCCGGCAACCGTCCGGAACTGGGGAACTGGATGCCTGCGCAGGCCTTGCCGATGAATGATGCAAATTTCCCCGAGTGGGTCGCCGAATTGCGCGAACCCTATCCAACCCCGGCGGAATATAAATTTTGCATTATCGACAAAAAAGACAAATCGGCAGTTCGCTGGGAAACAGGCGGCAACCGAATTTTATCCCTTCCCTGCCCGCCGGAAAACACAATGCTCATCCTTTCCGGCTTGCAGTTCAGGGACGAAGGCTTTGAATGGAAATGCGCGGGGACGGCCGTTCCGGTTTTTTCGCTCCGGTCGGAACACAGTTTCGGTATCGGTGATTTTGCCGACCTGAAAATGTTTATTGACTGGCTGAGCCTCACTTCCCAGAAAATCCTGCAGGTTTTGCCGGTAAACGATACCACCCAAACGCATACCCGGCTGGATTCGTATCCCTACAATGCGGTTTCGGTTTTCGCCCTGCATCCGGTTTACCTGCGGCCTGATTTAATGGGCCGATTGAACGATGCCGGACGGGATGCTTTCTACCGGGCGAAACAGAAAGCGTTGAACGCCCTGGAAGCCGTGGATTACGAACAGGTGGAACAGGTCAAATGGTCGTTTTTCGGTGAAATTTTCAGCCAGGAGGGGGAACGCATTTTAAACTCCGGAGCGTTTATCGAATTTTTTAACAGCAACCGGGAATGGCTTGTGCCTTATGCCTCTTATTCCCGCCTTCGGGATAAAATTTATCCGGCAGAACTGTATTATTACCTTCAGTTTCATTTGCACGTGCAACTGTCGGCGGCGAGGGATTACGCCCGTTCCAAAGGCATTGTGCTTTGCGGCGATATACCCATCGGGGTCAGTAAAACAAGCGTAGAAGTCCGCACCGCCCCCCGGTTTTTCAACCTGCAATACCAAACCGGCGCTCCTCCCGACGATTTTTCGGCAACCGGGCAGAATTGGGGTTTCCCCACCTACAACTGGGCGGAAATGGAAGCCGACGGGTTCGGATGGTGGAAAAAACGTTTCGGTAAAATGGCGGATTATTTCGATGTTTACCGCATCGACCATATATTGGGTTTTTTCAGGATTTGGGAAATTCCCGAAAATTCGGTGCAGGGGCTGTCGGGCAGTTTCAGCCCGGCTCTTCCCCTCTCTGCTGAAGAAATCCGCTGTGCGGGATTCGACTTTCAGCCGGAACATCATGCGAAAGCCCGTATCAACGAATCTTTTTTACCCGAACTGTTTGGCAGCTACGCGCAGGAAGTTTGCCGGGAATATCTCGACCGGTCATCGCCGCGGCATTTTGTCCCGAAAAAGGCGTTTGACACGCAGTTGAAAATAAAAACATGGTTTTCCGGCAGGGAAGAAAATGAAAAAAACCGCGCAATCCGCGACGGCCTTTATGCCGTTTGCAACGAGGTGCTGTTTATCGAAGACAGGCGGGAACGCAACCGTTTCCATCCGCGCATTGCGGCCGCCTCGTCTTTCATGTACCGGGAACTCGACAGCCCCGGCAGGTATGCTTTCGACAATTTGTACCGCGATTATTTTTACCTGCGGCACAATATTTTCTGGGGCGAACAGGGATACGGAAAGTTGTTGCCGCTGATTTCGTCCACCGATATGCTGGCTTGCGGCGAAGACCTGGGCATGATTCCCGCATGTGTTCCTGCCGTGATGAACCGCTTGCAGATTTTCAGCCTGGAAATCGAACGGACGCCCAAAGACCCGGATATGGAATTTACCTGCCTGCGGAATTTGCCCTACCATTCGGTGTGCACAACTTCTACCCATGATATGGCCACGATTCGCATGTGGTGGAAAGAAAATCCGGAGAAAACGCAAAGGTATTACAACCATGTCCTGCACCGGGAAGGAACCGCTCCGGAGGAATGCCCGGCGGAAATCTGCGGGCAAATGCTTGCCCGTCATTTGAATACCCGTTCCATGCTGGCAATCCTTCCTCTGCAGGACTGGCTCTCTGCCGACGGACGGATTCGCCGCGCAGATGCAGACAAAGAAAGGATTAACATACCTGCTAATCCTTTCAATTACTGGCAATACAGAATGCACATCGCCATTGAAGATTTAATGCGTTCGGGAGATTTGAATACCCGGATAAAGGATTTGATTCAAAACGCCGGACGATAAAAATCAATTCGCCATCCTGCAAGTTCCGTTAAATATAGCGCCCGCTTCAATCTCAATGTATTTGGCCTCTATTTCCCCTGTAAACCGGGCAGTTGATTTCAAACTTGCCGTTTCATAAATCACGATGTTTCCCGCAACCGTTCCCATCACATCGGCGTTTTGACACTGGAGGTCGCCCGTGATTTCAGCCTGAGGCCCCACTACAATCTTTCCGCTACATTCAATGTTTCCATCCATTTTCCCGTCAATGCGGAGGTCCTCCTGCGCATTGATGTTCCCTTTCACGTAAGTGCCTACCGCTAAAGCATTGTGAGCGATTCCTACAGATTCTTTTTCTTTATTCCAACTTTTCATTATATTTATAAATTTTATAGGTGATTAAATCATAATCATTTTATTTCATGTATTTGAGTACGCCCCCGAAGAAGGGAGCCAGGAACAGTGCGGTTAAATATCCCGCTTCGGCCAACCGGGGACAAAAGTAATAATAATTATTATTTTAATAAACAAATTAGCTGATTATTTTTTCAAACACTGTTAATGCGGGTGAAAAATGCGCAACAATCCGGAGCAATTACGAATTACGCAGGGGTGCACTCCCATGTGCGCCCTGCATCATCATCGGCGCATCATGTATCATCGGGGGCGCACCCGCGGGTGCGCCCCTACGCCCTCCCGACAGGTTGAACCTGTCGGAATAGGCGGCGCGAGGCACAGCCTCGCACCAACGGGCATTTTTTGTAAACACAAAGGCACGAAGAAACTGTTAATCCATGGCCGTTGTGCTGTCAGGCACAATATGCCGGTAGAAAATATCCTGCACATGCTCCGATTTTTTGAATTTTTTCGGGAAATGCGTATATTTGCGTCCTTAATTTTATAATGAATTTAACATGAACAAACAACTGAAAAAACTGCCTGCGGGCATACAAACATTTGAGAAAATAATTGAAGAAGGTTGTATTTACGTAGATAAGACCCGGATGCTGGTGAATTTAATTGAGAAAGGAAACGTATATTTCCTGGCCCGTCCTCGCCGTTTCGGCAAGTCGCTTACACTCTCCGTATTAGAAGCGATGTTTCAAGGCAGGAAAGAACTTTTCAAAGGGCTGTATGCCGAAGAGTGGCTCAACCGTCCCGGCTTCAAGCCAAGCCCCGTTATCCGGTTAAGCATGAATAAGGTAACTACCAGGCAGGGGCTTGACATGCTGAACAGTTCGCTTGTCAAACTCCTGAAAGATACGGCTTTGCTGTTAGATACCGATATTTCCGGCAGCTTGTCGGCAGGCGATTTGTTCAGCGATTTAATTAT
>JAITCT010000333.1 GCA_031282925.1 Dysgonamonadaceae bacterium
ATTATACTCACGAATCAATCGGCAATTTTTGGTTTTCTCAAAACGGGAAGTATTTGTTTTGCCGTGAAAACAAAATATATCGAGTGTCCGATTTGGTAAGTAAGAACGATATTTCACCCATTGCTACATTTTCGTCCGATAGCTACTATCCTTATCCGGTTTGGATTGACGACAACACGGTGACAAATAGTGTATGGCTTTTGCAAAGCGCCGGTGATATCAGTCAATACGAAGCCAACGATTTTACTTATGTAAAGTCGTTGAACTACACGGATTTTTACATCAAAAATGGTACGGAATATGATGTAGAAGGAAAATATTTGTTTTCGAATCAGTCCGGCACGGAACTTGTTGTTTTGCGCAATGCAACTAATAATCAAACAGCATGGTCGTTGGAATTCATTCCGGCACAATAGCTGTTTTTTTGTCAAAATCATTTGCTTAAATGAGAAAAAAGTATTTACTTTGCACACGCTTTCAGAAAAGGGTTCCTTGGCCGAGTGGTTAGGCGCCGGTCTGCAAAACCGTTGACAGCAGTTCGAATCTGCTAGGAACCTCGAGGCGTGGAAAGTCCGATAGATTATGTCTGTCGGGCTTTTGCCGTTTATAATGACCCCAAAACAGGCCGGAGATGACAATGCTCGCAGTTACTTTGCACAGTATGATTTTGTGCATCGCCTGCAGACGCTTTTTTGATGAAATCGAATGCACAAAACCGCACCGCGCAAAGTATAATTGAAAAAAATCATGTAAATTTGCACAGCAAATTAAATAATAAGCAATTATGGCACGACCTATCAAACCCACGCCTGTGCTTACAGGCAATGATGCCCGTCGCTTTGCGACGGCGATGGAAAAAGTGCGGAAAATTTCACCTGAAGAGCGGAAAGAGTATGAGAAAGCATACGAATGGTTTAAGCGGGCAGCAACTTTTCCGATATGAATTTCGATATTGATAAAGTCAAAATTATGCGTCTGGAAGAAGATACCGCTCTTGTTTCTTTCGAATGTGGCGACACTGACCTGAACGATTTTTTGCTAAATGATGCCAAAAATTACCTGAAATCAATGCTCGCAGTTACTTATTTGCTAAAAATCAATGATGAAACCGTTGCCTATTTCTGCCTTTCTTACGATGGCTTGACCCGAAGTGCTATTCTGAGGGAAGAAGAGAAAGCACTGTGGAACAAAGTGGGGCGTAAAATTCCAAACAGCAAAAGACGAAGAACATATCCGGCTGTCAAAATTGGTCGCTTGGCAGTCAGCAAAAAATATTCCGGTCTTGGTATAGGACGACTGATAATAAAGGCGGTAGTTATGATGTACCTTACAGAACAGCACCATGCAGGTTGTCGTTTCATAACGGTAGATGCCTATCGCTCGGCCTTATCATTTTACGAAAAAAACAATTTCCGATTCCTGACAACCAAAGACCTCGAAGATGATATCCGCACAATGTACTTCGATTTAAAGTCGGTATAAACAAGCGCCTTTATTTATTTTATAAAAATGGAATTACACTCCGCCCGTGCTGTCTGTATAATAAATAATCGTTATCTTTGCACCCGTTTTTAGAAAATGATTATGAGTAAGAAATTTGCCGAATACAACAAATTAGACTTGGCTGAGGTAAACAGGGAAATATTAGCGTTCTGGGAAGAAGAAAATATTTTTCAAAAAAGTTTGGATATCAGGGAAGGCGCTCCTTCCTTTGTTTTTTACGAAGGCCCTCCTTCCGCCAACGGAATGCCGGGCATCCATCACGTGATTGCCCGCAGTATCAAAGACATATTTTGCCGTTACAAAACGATGAAAGGTTTTCTGGTCAACCGGAAGGCCGGCTGGGATACGCACGGGCTTCCCGTCGAACTGGGCGTGGAAAAAGCCTTGGGTATCACCAAAACAGACATCGGGAAGACGATTTCCGTCGAAGAATACAACGCCGCTTGCCGCAAAGCTGTGATGCGATATACCAAAGAGTGGGAGGATTTGACCCGCCGGATGGGTTATTGGGTTGATATGAATCACCCGTATATCACGTATGACAACCGCTACATCGAAACCCTTTGGTGGTTGCTCAAGCAGTTGTACAACAAAGGACTGTTATATAAAGGATACACGATTCAACCGTATTCCCCGTCTGCGGGAACGGCTTTGAGTTCGCACGAATTGAACCAGCCGGGTTGTTACCGGGATGTGAAAGACACTACCTGTACCGCCCAGTTTAAAATAAAGAATCCTTTGCCCCGCATGTCGGGTTTCGGGGATGCTTTCTTTTTGGCCTGGACGACTACGCCCTGGACTTTGCCCTCGAATACGGCTCTTTGCGTTGGCCCTCATATTAATTATGTGGCTGTCGAAACTTTCAATCCCTATTCCGGCAAGCCGATGACAGCTGTTTTGGCGGAAGATTTGTTGAGCGCTTATTTCAATCCGAAAGCGAAAGATTTGGAACTGTCGTCTTATCAGCCGGGCGATAAACTGATTCCTTACCGCGTGGCCGGTTCATGGAAAGGCCTTGAACTGGCCGGCGTCGAATACGAACAACTGATTCCCTGGGTGAATCCGGGCGAAGGCGCTTTCCGCGTCATCACCGGCGATTTCGTTACGACCGAAGACGGTACGGGCGTTGTTCATATTGCGCCGACTTTCGGCGCGGACGACGACCGTGTTGCCCGTCAACACGGCGTTCCGCCTTTGATGCTGGTTGACAAGGACGGAAACCGCCGCCCGATGGTTGATTTGACGGGAAAATATTATCCTGCCGCCGATTTGGACGATGATTTTCTGCATCAAATGGTGGATACGGCTCTTTATGCCGAATATGCCGGACGGTATGTGAAAAACGAATATGCCGGCTTGCCCCCGGAAGAATCGACTTTGGATATTGACCTGTGCGTCATGTTGAAAGGACAAAACAGGGCATTCAAAATTGAGAAATATACCCACACCTATCCGCATTGTTGGCGTACCGACAAGCCAGTGTTGTATTATCCCTTAGATAGCTGGTTTATCCGCTCTACCGCCTGCAGGGACGAAATGATTGCGCTGAACGAAACCATCAACTGGAAGCCGCAGTCTACCGGTACAGGACGGTTCGGCAAGTGGCTGGAAAACCTTCAGGACTGGAATTTGTCGCGTTCGAGGTATTGGGGAACGCCCCTGCCGATTTGGAGGACAGAAGACGGGCAGGAAGAAATCTGTATCGGCTCGGTGCGGGAATTGTTGGAGGAAATCGGGAAATCGGTTGCCGCCGGATGGATGAAAGAAAATCCTTTCAAGGAAGTCGTCCCCGACGATTATTCGGACGAAAATTATGCAACGGACAAGATTGATTTGCACCGTCCTTTCGTAGATAAAATCATCCTGGTTTCCCCTTCCGGCAAACCGATGAAGCGCGAAACGGATTTGATAGACGTATGGTTTGATTCGGGTGCGATGCCTTATGCGCAAATTCATTATCCGTTTGAGAACAAAGAGGCTTTCGATTCGGGGAAAGTTTTCCCTGCCGATTTTATTGCCGAA
Organism: Dysgonamonadaceae bacterium; assembly: GCA_031282925.1. Lineage (GTDB taxonomy): Bacteria > Bacteroidota > Bacteroidia > Bacteroidales > Azobacteroidaceae > Azobacteroides. The sequence goes on from JAITCT010000333.1 coordinate 3,526, forward strand.
GGCGTAGACCAGACGCGCGGTTGGTTTTTCACCTTACATGCGATAGCCGCCATGGTTTCCGGCAGTGTTTCGTTTAAGGCTGTGGTATCCAACGGCTTGGTTTTGGATAAAAACGGGAATAAGATGTCCAAACGTTTGGGCAACGCGGTTGATCCTTTTGCAACGATTGCTGATTACGGTTCCGATCCTTTGCGCTGGTACATGATTACCAATGCAAGCCCCTGGGACAATTTGAAATTCGACGCCGAGGGAATCGAAGAAGTGCGCCGGAAATTTTTCGGAACGCTTTATAATACCTATTCTTTCTTTGCGCTGTATGCCAATGTGGACGGCTTCGACGGCAACGAAGCGGATGTTCCTTTGGAAAACAGGCCGGAAATCGACCGCTGGATTCTTTCGCTCTTAAATTCGCTAATCAAAGAAACGGATGAATATTATGCCGCTTACGAGCCGACAAAAGCCGGCCGGGCTATCAACGATTTTGTCAATGATAACCTGAGTAACTGGTATGTCCGCCTGAACCGCAAACGTTTCTGGGGCGGGAAAATGGATGCGGATAAGCTTTCGGCTTACCAAACTTTGTATGCTTGCCTGAAAACGGTTGCCCAACTGATGGCGCCGATTGCGCCGTTTTATGCGGATCGGTTGTATTTGGACATCACCCCCCCTGCCCCCCCGAGGGGGGGCGTCCATTTGTCCGATTTCCCCATCGCCAATGAAGCAGTGATAGACAAGGCTCTGGAAGAAAAGATGCAGATTGCCCAGCAAATTTCATCTATGGTTTTGGCTTTGCGCCGGAAAGTAAATATTAAAGTTCGCCAGCCGCTGTCAATGCTGATGATTCCCGTTTCGGATAAACACCAAAAAGAGGCAATCGAGGCGGTGCAGGCATTGATACTGAACGAGGTAAACGTAAAAACCATCAAATATGTGGACAATGCCGCAGAAATCCTGGTGAAACGGATTAAACCGGATTTCAAAAAATTAGGCCCGCGCTATGGAAAGATCATGAAAGATTTGGCAACGGCTATCGGCGCTTTGCCGCAACAGGAAATCAATGTGTTGGAAAAATCCGGCCGTTTGAGTATTCCGGTAGCCGGACAAACTGCCGAGATTACCCTCGACGATGTGGAAATCTTTTCGGAAGATATTCCCGGCTGGTTGGTTGCCAATGACGGCAAATTGACGGCGGCTTTGGATATTACCGTCACGGAAGCGCTTAAAAAAGAAGGCGTTGCCCGCGAATTAGTCAACCGGATACAAAATATCCGCAAATCCAACGGTTACGAAATAACCGACAAAGTCAGGGTTACAATTCAGTCCGACCCGCATGTGGATGAAGCGGTAGAAGCGTTTAAGCAATACATAGCCAATCAGGTCTTGGCGAATAGCGTTACCCTGGCCGGCCTCAGCGAAGGAACGGAATTGGATATGGATGAATTTAAGTTGTTGATACAAGTTGAGAAAGATTAAAAAAGATAATTTACACAAAATGAAAATAGCAATAGTTGGCGTAAGCGGTGCGGTAGGGCAAGAATTTCTGCGTGTCCTGGCCGAAAGAAATTTTCCTGCAGATGAATTGACGCTTTTCGGCTCTTCGCGAAGCGCGGGAAGCGAGTACCGGTTTCGAGGCAGAACATACACAGTCAAAGAATTGAAACACAACGACGATTTCAGGGACGTGGATATTGCCTTCACTTCCGCAGGTGCGGGAACATCGAAAGAATATGCCGGAACAATTACGAAATACGGAGCTGTGATGATTGATAATTCAAGCGCTTTCCGCATGGACGACGACGTTCCTTTGGTCGTTCCCGAAGTCAATGCCGAAGACGCCAAAATCCGTCCCCGCGGAATTATCGCAAATCCTAATTGCTCTACAATTCAGATGGTAGTCGTGTTGAAACCGTTGAACGATATTTCGCCCATCCGGCGGATTCATGTGGCGACTTACCAGTCGGCTTCCGGCGCGGGAGCGGCTGCAATGGCCGAACTGATCAAACAGCACGAACAAATTGCCGCCGGCGAAGAACCGACAGTTGAAAAATTTGCCTATCAGTTAGCTTTCAACATGATTCCCCATATTGACGTTTTCCTTGATAACGGCTATACCAGGGAAGAAATGAAGATGCACAACGAAACGCGGAAAATCATGCACTCCGAAGTAAATGTCAGTGCGACCTGCGTACGTGTCCCGGCTTTGCGCGCCCATTCCGAAGCGGTTTGGATTGAAACCGGACGGCCGATTTCCGTTGAAGAAGCCACAGCCGCTCTTCAAAAAGCGGAAGGCGTGGCCGTTTGGGACAAGCCTGCGGAAAAACTGTATCCGATGCCGCTTTTCGCCGCTTCGCACGATCCGGTTTATGCAGGACGGATCCGCAAAGATACGGCCAACCCGAACGGGCTTTCTTTCTGGTGCGTGGGCGACCAAATCAAAAAGGGAGCGGCGCTCAACGCCGTACAGATTGCGGAATATTTGATAGAGGAGAAGGCGTTGTAAAAATTGATATAGGTCCCATATTATCGCCGGGATCACAACAAATGCCAATTCCCAACCATGCACAACGCTTGTGAGATGTACCGGTCACGGAATATGGATAAGAGGTTTTAAGATAATTTCAATAAACCGTTTCATAGAAATAACATTAAGGTTTCTACTGTAACGCAGGTATAACTTTTTCCCCTCTTACCTCCGAAACATTATCACAATAATCGCAAGCGTTGAAAAAATCATTGCCGAAAT
>JAITCT010000348.1 GCA_031282925.1 Dysgonamonadaceae bacterium
CAAATGGTCCTTAAAGCAGGCGATAAGGTTCTTTACGGAAAATACGCGGGAACCGAAATTGAGTTGGATGGAGAACAATTTTTAATCATGCGTCAATCTGACGTTCTGGCAATTATTTATATGAGTATTAGACCATTAGTAGACAGAGTGCTGGTAAGACCGGCCGTAGCGGAAGAAAAAACAGTGGGAGGGATTATTATTCCCGATTCTGCAAAAGAAAAACCTCTGAAAGGGGAAGTGGTTGCAGTTGGCAACGGAACTAAGGACGAACAAATGGTCCTTAAAGCAGGCGATAAGGTTCTTTACGGGAAATATGCGGGAACCGAAATTGAGCTGGATGGAGAAAAATTTTTAATCATGCGTCAATCTGACGTTCTGGCAATTATTTAAAGGGTGCAGGGGTGCACGGTAAACGATGCACGAAAGCAACCCGGTTTTTTATTTCTAAATTTATTTAATAATCGTGTACGGTGCCTTGCACCGTACACTAAATATCAAAATGTTATGGCAAAAGAAATTAAATTTGACATTGATGCTCGTGACTTGTTAAAAAAAGGAGTTGATGAACTGGCAAATGCAGTGAAAGTAACTTTAGGCCCTAAGGGCCGTAATGTGATTCTTGATAAAAAATTCGGCGCTCCGCAAATCACGAAAGACGGCGTAACCGTAGCCAAAGAAATCGAATTGTCCGACCCGTTCCGGAACATGGGCGCTCAACTGGTGAAAGAGGTGGCTTCCAAGACTAACGATGACGCCGGCGACGGTACGACTACCGCTACGGTTCTGGCGCAGTCCATCATCCGCGTAGGTATGAAAAATGTAGCTGCCGGCGCCAATCCGATGGATTTGAAGCGCGGTATTGACAAAGGTGTTGCGGCAGTAGTCCGTTCATTGAAAGAACAATCCCAGGCGATTGGCGATGATTTCGGTAAAATCGAAAATGTGGCTAAAATCTCTGCCAACGGCGACCAAACCATCGGCGCTTTGATTGCGGAAGCCATGCAAAAAGTGAAAAAAGAAGGCGTTATCACCATCGAAGAATCCAAGAGTATTGATACTTACGTAGATGTTGTGGAAGGGATGCAATTCGACCGCGGCTATGTATCCGCTTATTTCGTAACCAATACGGAAAAAATGGAAGCCGATTTGGAAAATCCTTACATTCTCATCTACGACAAAAAAATCTCCGTATTAAAAGATGTTCTTCCTGTTTTGGAACAAACCGTTCAAACCGGACGTCCTTTACTGATTATTGCGGAAGACATTGAATCGGAAGCATTGGCAACCTTGGTTGTAAACCGTTTGCGCGGTTCTTTGAAAATCTGTGCGGTAAAAGCGCCGGGATTCGGCGATCGCCGCAAGGAAATGCTGGAAGACATTGCCGTATTAACAGGCGGTATCGTGGTTTCCGAAGAAAAAGGTTTGAAACTGGAAGGCACTACGATTGATATGCTGGGTACAGCCGAAAAAGTAACCGTAAGCAAAGACAACACCGTGATTGTCAACGGTTCGGGCAAGAAAGATGCGATTGCAGCCCGCGTTTCCCAAATCAAGGCTCAGATTGAAACGACGACTTCCGATTATGACCGCGAAAAACTGCAGGAACGTTTGGCTAAATTATCCGGCGGCGTTGCAGTGCTTTATGTCGGCGCTCCTTCGGAAGTGGAAATGAAAGAAAAGAAAGACCGTGTTGACGACGCTTTGAGCGCTACCCGTGCGGCGATAGAAGAAGGAACCGTTCCCGGCGGCGGCGTTGCTTATATCCGCGCTATTTCGGCTCTGGAAGGCTTGAAAGGCGAAAACGAAGATGAAACGACCGGTATTGAAATCATCAAGCGCGCTGTCGAAGAACCGCTTCGCCAGATTGTCGAAAATGCAGGCAAAGAAGGCGCCGTAGTCGTTCAGAAAGTAAGGGAAGGCAGAGCCGATTTCGGTTACAACGCCCACACCGATGTTTACGAAAATCTGTACAAAGCCGGCGTTATCGACCCGACGAAAGTTACCCGCGTTGCTTTGGAGAATGCCGCATCCATTGCCGGTATGCTCCTGACGACCGAATGTGTAGTCAGTGAAAAGAAGGAAGACAATCCCGCTCCGGCTATGCCTCCGATGGGTGGCGGAATGGGCGGCATGATGTAAAATTATCCTGTCTTCACAGGTTTTTAGCGAGAATAGAAAAAGAGATTGTTTGCAAAAACAATCTCTTTTTTGTTGTGCGCCACACGATTGCCGGCGTGGTATTCAAAAGGGGCTTTCCTTTGGATTAATCATTCTTTAAATACTTATCAAACCATCCTTTGATTTCCTCCAAGCGTTTGATGCGGTTTTGCGGTTTCCCGGAACGCGACAGTTCGTGGTTTTCGTTTTCAAAGACGATAATCCTTGACGGAACGCCGAAATACTGCAGGGCGTAGTATAACTGTAAACTTTCAACGAGCCAGCAACGGTAATCCTGTGCGCTGTGAATGAATAGGGTAGGGGTTTTGACCTTGTCGGCGTATTTTAGCGGTGAAGCGTCCCAGAGTTGCTGGCTGTTTTTCCAGATGTCCGTACCCCAGTAGGTATAGGTAAAAGTATATCCGATATCGCTGGTATTGCTGAACGTGAGCCACGACGAAATTCCGCGCTGCGAAGCGGCAGCTTTAAAGCGGTCGGTTTGCCCGAGAATCCAGTTGGTCATCAGTCCGCCGTAGGAGCCGCCGGTAACGCCCAGACGGTCGGCGTCAATGAAATCGGTTTGTGCAAGGACGGCGTCGGTAAATGCCATCAGGTCGTTGTAGTCGGTTTCGCCGACTTTGCCGCGGATGTCGGAGAACTCCGAGCCGCGTCCCGAACTGCCGGTGGGATTGGTGAAGAATACGGCATAGCCTTCGTTTGCCCAGTATTGCATTTCGTGAAAGAAAACCGTACCGTAAGCCGTTTTCGGCCCGCCGTGAATATCAAGTATGGCGGGATATTTCCGTCCTTTTTCGTAATTGGCCGGCGGAAGGACATAGCCATTCAGTTTTTTGCCCGTTTGGGTTGTGTATTTTATTTCGATGGGTTTTACGATGTTATATTCATCAAAAACCGGCTTGTTGATGGCCGTTAATGGCGAAGCATTTCCCTGTTTGTCAATGAAATAAATTTCGGCTCCCTGCTGTTCTTCAAGGGCTACGGCGAGGAAGCCATCCTTGTAGGGCTGGTATTCCTGAACGGAAAGGCGTCCTTTCGACAGACGGGTGATTCCGCTGCCGTCCCAAGCCAGGTGAACGAGCGGGGCATAATCGACGTCGGTTGTAATGAAACGGATTCCCTTGTTGTCGAAAGTGATTTCCGGCCGTCCTGCGCCTCCCACGTCGGAGCCGATGCTGTTGCCGATAGCGTATAATGCGCCGTCGTCCGTCAGCGTCAGTTTGCCGGTGCGGATATTCAGGCGGTAGATGGCGGAGTTCTCTATTTTGTCATGCTCAATGCTGCGGTTGGCGGTTAATACGATTTCGTCGTTATTTAAGAAAGTGAGGTTGCCGTACGAGACTTTGTCGAACAGGTTCCACTCCTTTTTTTCGAGCGATGCGAGGTCTAAGGATATCAACACGTTGCCTTCGGGCTGTTTGCCGTACCAGGCCGGTTTTAGCGTATATACGAGCGTTTTCTTGTCGGGACTCAGTTTGAGTCCGGAAACCGAGGCCAATGTATCGGACAGCAATGTGCTTTTGCCTTTGTCGTAGAAATAAAGGTGGGAGCGCCGCCCGCTGACGTCGCCCCGTCCGTTCGACCAAAAGGGAAGTTCGTCGTAAATATGGTAGTTCCTGCTTTTGTCGGGATTGCGGTTGTAGGAAGAGGTATAGAAGAATACATCCTTTCCGATCCATTCGATTTGGGAGGCTTGGAAAGGCAGTGTCAGCCATTCGCCGGCTTCGCCGTAACCGTGGCTTAGTTTCAGGAAAGCGGTCGAGGGATTTTCTTTTCCTTCGGTTTCACTGTTTCCGTTATCCCGCCGGGCGAGTTCTTTTCCTGGTTCCCTGAAAATAATTCCATTGTCCTCGAAGAAATAGTCGGAAACATCTTTTGCTATCCTGACGGGCTGGTTGTCAATCAGTTGATAGAGGGCGGACGAATAGTTGTTCTTTTCCTTGTCGGGCTGACTGATGGTGAAGAAAATTTGTTCGTTCCATACTTTCAGGTTGGCGATGCGTTTCACATGGGTGAAGAAATCGCTGTTAACCGGTTTCAGGGCGGCAGGTTGGGCTGCCGCCGTTAAAACCGTCGTCGGTATGAAGAAAAGTAAAAAGCAGATTATTTTATATGTATTCACTTGATTGTTTTTTTCCGGATTGCTTCACTGCTTCGCAGTTCGCAATGACGCGGTGAGGTTGAAATATCGCAGCCGTCATTGCGAAGGCGAAGCCCGAAGCAATCTAGGAGCAAGTTATGTTTTCCCTGGATTGCTTCACTGCTTCGCAGTTCGCGATGACGCGGTGAGGTTGAATTAACGCAGCCGTCATTGCGAAGGCGAAACCTGAAGCAGTCCAGGTGCAAGTTATGTTTTTTCCGGATTTCTTCACTGCTTTGCAGTTCGCAATGACGCGGTGAGGTTGAAATATCGCAGTCGTCATTGCGAAGGCGAAGCCTGAAGCAATCCAGATGCAAATTATGTTTTTTCTTCTGGATTGCTTCACTGCTTCGCAGTTCGCAATGACGCAGTGAGGTTGAAATATCGCAGCCGTCATTGCGAAGGCGAAGCCTGAAGTAATTCGGGTGCAAGTTATGTTTTTTCCGGATTGCTTCACTGCTTCGCAGTTCGCAATGACGCGGTGAGGTTGAATTAACGCGGCCGTCATTGCGAAGGCGAAGCCTGAAGTAATCCGGGTGTAAGTTATGTTTTCCCTGGATTGCTTCACTGCTTTGCAGTTCGCAATGACGCGGTGAGGTTGAATTAACGCAGCCGTCATTGCGAAGGCGAAGCCTGAAGCAATCAGGGTGCAAGTTATGTTTTTCCGGATTACTTCACTGCTTCGCAGTTCGCAATGATGCGGTAAGGTTGAATTAACGC
>JAITCT010000024.1 GCA_031282925.1 Dysgonamonadaceae bacterium
ACCATCGTTTTTACAGAATCCCCTTCATCTGCGGCATAAGCGGGAATACTTGATTTGAAAATATGCTGGGCTGCTGTGTTTGTGCAGGAAACACAAAAAATGAAAAGAATGACGGATATATGCTGTTTCATGCTGCAAAAATAGTATTCTGTAATGAAAAGCACAAAAATTTTTTCTGTCCTTGTCCTGAAACAGCAAGACAAAAGGCAAACAGAAAATTGATGACGAAACGGGTATAAAAGAAAAGCTCTGTTTCCTTATTATATATGCCCGTCAATTCGTAAAATATATTTGAAATAAATGCAAAATAAAGATTAATTCTTTTTTTGAAGCGCTGTTTTTTTATTGCCATTAATCCCGTCAGGGATTAAAGCCCGGTAGAAATGATTGATTCCGCACAGCACCTCGCATGACGTCAGTTATGCGGACCGTGGTAATTGTGCTTGCGGAAATAATGTTGCATCTCTACGAGATGCCGGTTGGGGACGGATACATTCATTTTCTACCGAACTGTGCATCTCTGCGAGATGCCGTTTCATGTTCAAGCGCGGGGACTTCCCCTCGGTTGGTGCGAGGCTGCGCCTCGCGCCGTCTATTCCGACAGGTTCAACCTGTCGGGAGGGCGTGAGGGCGCACCCGCGGGTGCGCCCTTACGCGGGTACATCATGATTATCGGGGGTGTGCACCTGCGTAATTCGTAAATTTCCCCGGATTGCTGCGCTGATGCTCCGTTCTCAATTTTCACCGCGGGGATAAATATTTCAAATATAAAGCGTTACATTTAAAATGTTCCGCGTTACATTTGAATTGTTCCCGATTACATTTAAAATTTTAAATTCTTAAAAAAAGGAGGATTTATGTCGGATTGGATGCAACGCAATCACACAGCCCTGTATAATCAGGCTACACAAACCATGGACTATATGACCGCCCCCGGTAATTTTGTCCGCATGGGATTTGCTGTCGACAGCCCGCAGAGGGAATGGTTCGACGATGTATTCGACCCTGCCTGTACAGCGTTTTTTTCCGCTTATAAGGCATGGGAAAACCCTTCGGAACGGACGCCGCTGAAAACCACCGATCTTGATGTGGCCGAGAAGGGGTTTAAGCCGGAATACCGGCGCCTTTACACGGGTTTCCTGAAAACAAGCCCGCTGGTAACCGACCACGATCTGGAAGCGATGGGAATGCCAAAACGCAGCACCGAACGCAAACCGTCGCAGGTGGCCGGCAAATCGCCCAACTGCGACGTTGATACTTCCCTTCCGGCGCACCTGATTTTTCGTTATTACGAAAAAGACGGCGATCACAAACGCGCCAAACCGGAAGGTCAGCACGGCGTGGAAATCGCATGGTCGGTTACCGAAATCGCCCCCACAAAGTGGAGCGAACTGACGCACTCCAGCTTCGATACCCACTCGCCTTTTACCCTGAAGTTTGAAAGCGACCAAAGCGGCAAGTCCGTTTATTTTTCCCTGAGGTGGGAAAATACCCGCGGGGAAAAAGGACCCTGGAGCCCGATAACAAAAGTGATTATCCCGTAAGGGATGAACGGTGAACGGGTGGTGAACAGTGAATGGATGAACGGTGAAACGGTGAAGAAGGGGGCTTCTTCAACTGTTTCACCGTTCACTGTTTTCACCGTTCACCGTTCTCCCCCGTTCACCCCCTCACCGTCTTCTGCCGCCATCGGCTTTTTCGACGGCGTTCATGTAGGGCATCGTTTCCTGATCAAACAGTTAAAAGAACTTGCCGCATCCGCAGGCCTGCCGTCTGCCGTCATTACGTTCGGGCAGCATCCCCGGTCTGTTTTGGAAGCGGGCTACCGGCCTGCCCTGCTCACTGCGCCGGACGAAAAACTCAAACGCCTGTCCGCGCTGGGCATTGATTTTTGCCACGTCATTGATTTTACCAAAGAACTTTCCCAACTCAGTGCGCGGGATTTTATCGCGGACGTCCTGTGTAAAAAGTTACGCCTCAAACAACTGCTGGTCGGATACGACCACCGTTTCGGGAAAGGCCGCGCCGAAAGTTTTCCCGATTACGTGAACTACGGACGGGATTATGGCCTGAAAGTCGTCAGGGCACTGGAATTGCCGGGCTTTGCCGAACATGTCGGCTCAACGCTGATTCGGCAACAACTGATTGAAGGCAGGCTGGAGGAAGCCAACCGGTTGCTGTCGTACAATTACAGCCTGGAGGGCAAAGTGGTCAAGGGGAATCAATTAGGGCGGCGCATCGGCTTCCCTACCGCCAACATTGAGGTTAACGACAAATGCAAAGTTATTCCGAAGGAAGGTATTTATGCCGTTTGGGTACATGTCGGGACGGCAAAATACCGGGGAATGGCTTACATCGGCAAACGCCCGACAGTGGTTCGGGACGGCGAACGGCGCGTGGAAGTGCATATCCTTGATTTTTCAAGCGATTTGTACGGGACAGCGCTCCGCCTGGAGTTCGTCAAATTCCTTCGGGAAGACCGGACTTTTGACGATTTATCCGGATTGAAAAACCGGCTTTTGATTGACAGGGAACTTGCAGTTGATGCATTACGGGAGAATTGATAAATGACAGTTAACAATGGAGAATGAAGAATTTACCGCAGCCGTCATTGCGAAGGCGAAGCCTGAAGCAATCCATGTGTAAGCTATGTTTTTCTGGATTGCTTCACTGCTTCGCAGTGAAGCAATGACGATGCAATAATTTAAATGTCCGGTAAAATGGAGAATGGTGTATTATGGGTAATGTTTTGAACCGGTTTGTTTCCTGGCTTTGTAAAGCGAGACGTCGTGTGCCGGAGCATGTTGATGTAGATACGGAAGTCCGTTTTTTTCAGAACGCAGTGGAGTTTCCGCAGGTGAAAATCAGGGATTGCATGGTTCCGCGCACCGAAATCACTGCTGTTGATAAATCAACTTCTTTTCAGGAACTTATCGCGAAATTCGTCGAAACGGGTTTTTCAAAAATTGTGGTTTACGAAGGCGATATTGATAACATTATCGGTTATATCCATTCTTCCGAATTGTTCGGCCGCCCTGCCGACTGGACGCAATCTATCGTCGTTTTGTCTTTTGTCCCGGAAAATATGGCGGCAAATAAATTGATGAAAACGATGCTTGCCGAAAAGAAAAGTATGGTGGTTGCCGTGGATGAATTCGGCGGGACAGCCGGTTTGGTTACCCTCGAAGATTTGGTGGAAGAAATTTTCGGGGAAATAGAAGATGAGCACGACACGAAACTGTATGTGGCCAAACGGTTGAAGGACAATGAATATGTCCTGTCCGGCCGGATGGAGGTAGACCGCGTGAATGAGATGTTTGGGTTGAATATTCCCGAATCGGACGAATACTTAACTATTGCCGGTTTTATTCTGGTAAATTATCAGAACTTTCCCAAATTGAACGAGACCATCCTGATTGGCCGGTTTGAGTTTAAGATAGTTAAGGTTACCCGTACAAAAATAGAACTGGTTCGGTTGTTGGTTTTGGATAAGTAATAATATTAATAAATCATGGATATACTTCAATTTTTTATTGATTTCGTTCTTCATATTGACGTACATTTGGCCGAACTGGTTCAAAACTACGGGGTTTGGATTTACGGAATCCTTTTTTTAATTATTTTCTGCGAAACGGGCTTGGTTGTTACGCCTTTTCTTCCCGGCGATTCGCTTTTGTTTGTGGCCGGCACATTAGCGGCATTCGGTACCAATCATATTAATGTCCATTTGATGGTGTTGCTGCTGATAGGGGCGGCCATCTTGGGCGACGCGAGCAATTATTTCATCGGTAAGTTTTTCGGCGAGAAGCTGTTCCGTAATCCGGACTCAAAGATATTCAAACAGATGTATTTGGACAGGACGCATGAATTTTACGAAAGGCATGGGGGCAAGACTATCATTATCGCCCGTTTTGTTCCTATCATCCGGACATTTGCGCCTTTCGTAGCCGGAATGGGAAGAATGACTTATGCGCATTTCTTCAGTTTCAACGTGATTGGAGGTGTATGCTGGGTTCCCCTGTTCATGTACGCCGGTTATTTCTTCGGCGAAATGGATTTTGTGAAACACAATTTGAGCCTGTTGATTATCGCGATTATTTTTGTTTCTTTATTACCCGGAATTTTCGAGATTGTGCGGCAGAAGATAAAGAGTAAGAAGCAAACTTCTCACTGATCAGTTTCCTCAATCTTTTCAAGAGCAATTTGGATGGTTTTTCGTTCAGGAACGATTCGATATGCCGTTTCTTTTTATCCTCAAAAATATCGTTAATATCAATGAGGATGCCCGTTTCCTCCACATCGCCGAAGCCTTCGTTGATGGCTGTTCCGAAAACGCGCATGCTTGGCGACAAATTCATATAGGCGCTCACTAAGGGCGGAATATTGATATTGTATTTCCGCACTTCGGTATTCAGGATTTTGTAATCTTCCTTGTAAGACTTGCCTTTGAACAGGTTTTGCATTTTAGCGGTATCCATACCGGTTTTCAAAGGATGAACCGGATTTACCAGCAGTTCCGTATCTTTAAAATATTTATCAAGGAAGTATAAAATCATGTTCCGCGCATCCGGATTATAGGTATTGTACATGGTAACTTTCCCGAAAAAGTAACGGATATTGGGATCAATCACCGACAAAGCGCCTAATCCGTCCCACAAATTATCCAGGGCAAACAGGCTTTTCGAGCCGTGCTTGGTGGTTTGATAATCCAGTGAGACAAAAGAACGTCCCAGCTCTACCATGCATGGGACGTATTGGTCGATAAAGGGCTGGGAAAACCGGAACAGTTCGGCGGTAGCAATATTATCCGGCTGTCCGTTTTTGTCGAAAGTCAGCTCGTTACCCCAGCGGAAACGGTAACCGCCTAAAATTTCTTCCGCCGAAGGGTCCCACACAATCAATTGCCGGTAGGGGACTTCCATCGTATCAAATTCGTCAATATCCGTTGATTTTCCGGTGCCGCCGCCGTAGTAACGGAAAGCGAGTTCCCGCAAACGGCCGACTTCAAGCATTAAGTTCGGCGCCGAATGAGCCGAAAACAGGTAGATTTCATTTCCCGATTTATTCGTTTTGCGGAATAATTTATCTGCCGTTAATTCGGACTTAAGGATTTTTCTATCAATTTTTGAAATTACTTCTTCCATATTTTATATAAGTTACGAATTACAAGTTACGGGTTATAAATGGACTTGTAACTAATTTTTGTGCAATGTATAAACAGTTTGTTTAACCCAATCCGCCCATTCCTGCGGAGTTTTCGATGCGTCAAACGTTTGCCGGGGAATCGGTTTCCCAAAGCGTATGGTGAAAGTCGAGCCTTTCGCTTTAAAAAGTTCGCCGGGCAAAAACAGCATCTCAATGTTGAATTTGAGGCCTGAATATTTGCGAAGATTGGCTATGTTGTAAAACAAATTGGAATTTTTGCCTTCAAAATGAACCGGAACAATATCCCGCTGATATTCTATGGCTTTGACAATGAACATTTTTTTCCATTCGAGATCGCGTATTCCGTTTTTTGTTTTGCGGGAACACAAGCCGGCAGGAAAAGTGATGATTTGGTCGCCGGAAGCGAAGACTTCATTCAAAATGCGGACTGCCGAACGGTTTTGCGCCCCGTGTTTGTTAATGGGGACAAAAATATCTTGAAGCGGTTGCAGGAAATAAAGAATATCATTGACTAAATATTTGATTTTCCCGCCGTAATGGTTTCCCAGAAAGGATGACAGGCAAACGCCGTCCATTCCGCCGAGCGGATGATTGGAAGCAAAAATACACCTTGTCCCGCTGTCGGGAAGGTTGTCTTCTCCCAGCACTTGCAGTTTAATATCAAAGTATTTCACCGCATTGTTCATAAAGTCAACCCCCCTTGCATTTCCGTTGTATTCCAAAAATTGATTCACTTCATCCTGACAGATGAGCTTTGCCAAACTTTTGACTATCCGTTTTGGAATTTTTTTTGCCGCCCGGGGCGCTTTTGTATTGATTATTCCCTGAATATCAATGTGAAAAAATTTCGATTCTTCCATAAACTAAAAAACGGGAAATGCATTTTACATTTCCCATATTCCATTTTTTTAAAATATCCTGCACTTTTTTACCGATAGACCCGTAAGTTCCGAAACAGTTCCTGCGGGAATGTTATAGTATTGTTTTTCGTTTTTGATCATATTATTTGCTAATTAATTGTTTAACAGTCTTTTGTTCTGTTATATTCCGAATGAGTACCGATAAAACGGATATACGCCTTTGGGGATGCAAAAATAATGACAGCGACAATCCGGCAGATGTTTCCTTTTGTATCGAAAACAAAACGTCAACTGTTTCAATTTCGGGAACAAATTTAAGCAAAAAAAACAAATTTGAAACAAAGATTCGTGATTTTGCAACAAATTTAGATAATCCCCAATGCCTTTATTCATGGATTTACGGCCACTGTTGGTGCGAGGCTGCGCTTTGCGCCGTCTATTTCGACAGATTGAACCTGCCGGGATAAAAGGCGCGAGGTGAAATTTCGCACCAACAGGGAGGATTCCCGCTTTCGCGGGAAACAATGTTCGGCGGAGGCAATAACATCTTCCCCCTTGCCGCAAGAAAGGAATCAATATTTTTCAATTTTCAATTCACAATGTTTCTCTAAATCAACGAATTATTACCGGTTGACAACGAATTTCCGCCGGTGGAAGCCAAATTGCCGGTTTCTGCCGGCAGAAGCCGAAATATTGCCGGCAAAAACCAAATTTCCGCCGGCAGAAACCGGAATGTTGCCGGCAGAAACCGGAATGTTGCCGGCAGAAACTGAAATGTTGCCGGCAGAAATTCAGTTAATGCGAAACGAAACCTCGCACCAGCGGAGAGAAATAAGAGGTAAATCAGGGACGAATTTTGCGAACCGTGCGAATTTTACTGATGCTTGATGCGGAATGAACAATGTCCAATACTTCGATGCATTCGCCGGTAATCCGGTAAATAATCAAATGAGCGTCCAGGATGATGTTGCGATACATGCGGCTTTGGGTTGCAAGATGCCGGCATTCGGGATGATAAGTGTAATCAGTATCAAGTTTTTCGACAAATTTTGATATAGTAAGGAAATATTTTTTTGCCTGCCTGATACCGAATGTTTTGCCGCTCCATTCAAGGATTTCGGTCAAATGTTTCTCATAGTCGCCGGAAGCAATGATTTTTTTCATTTGTCCAACCATTGCAGGATTCGTTGGTGGACTTCGGAAACCGGATAAAATTCGCCATCTTCAATGCGGTGAAAATGTTCCCACCATTCTTCCTGCGTACCACAGAAAGGGACATTGGGATTCCAGCTGTTTTCGGACGGTGGAGTTTCGGGATTTGTGCGCCGATACGCTACAGCCGGTTCGTTAAGCGTTACCGGCGTGCCGTTTTTGGTTTGATACGTTTTGTTTGACATAACCGAATTATTTAAAGATTGGCAAAATTACATAAAAATCGAACGGTTTCCAAAGCTGGCATTGCGAGCCGCAGGCAAAGCAATTCAGAGAATTGATATATTGACAATTGATAATTAGGGGATTATTCGACCGCACCGCGTCATTGCGAGCCGCAAGGCGAAGCAATCCGGTGCATACGTTTATTCTCTGGATTGCTTCAGGCTGCCGCCTTCGCAATGACGCAGTGAGGATAAGTGATTCTCCTGATTATCATTTTCTATATTGCTATAAACATCAGAGCGTTTCCCTGATTATTTCCCCAACCGCAGGATGCGGAAAAATCACCGCTTTCAAATCACCGGCTTTCATTCCCTTTTCAATGGACATTCCGGCAATGGTAATGATTTCCGAAGCCGGATTCCCTAATATATGCACTCCGAGAATTGTGCCGTCTTCACCTTCGATAATTTTGCAAACTCCGTTAGCCTGTTCGTTTTCAACCGTAAACCGGCCGGAATAAGTCATCGGGAGTTGCTTTACCGTGCAGGCAATCTTTTCCGTTCGCACAGCGTCTTCCGTTTTGCCTGCGCCGGCCAGTTCGGGACAGGTATAAACCACTGCGGGAACAGCCTTATAGGACATTTTTTCATTTTTTCCGAGAATATGTCCGACAGCCACTTCAGCTTCCCTGACGGCCGTATGCGCCAAAAGGGAAAATCCCGTAATATCGCCGCAGGCATAGACGCCGGGGCATGAGGTCTGCATGTATTCATTGACTTTCACGCCGTTCCGGAACAATTCCGGTTGCAATGTTTCAAGACCAAAGCCGGTTAATACCGGTTTACGCCCTGTGCTCAGCAGGATGTTTGAAACTTCCGAAACGCTTTTTTCCCCCGCGTTTTCTATTACTGTCTGCCGGCCATTCACGGAAACAACCCCGGCATTTAAATGAAATGCTATTCCCTTTTTTGACAGTTCGTTTCTTAACAGCGCCGACAGTTCCCTGTCCATATCGGGCAGGATTTCATCCGCCATTTCAACAACCGTTACCTTGCTGCCCAGCGTATTAAAAAACGAGGCAAACTCGACGCCGATTACGCCGCCGCCGACAACCAGCAAAGATTCGGGAACTTCCTGAGTTTCCAGGGCTTCGCGGCTCGTCCAAAAACCGGTTTCGCTTAATCCCGGAATCGGAGGAATAACCGGCTCGGAACCCGTACAAAGCAGCAGCCTGGCGGCAGAATAAATCTGTCCGTTACACTCGATTTCTTTGGCTTTTTGCCCTTCGCCTTTCGTCCGGACAATCGCTTTGCCCGTAACGGTTTCCACTCCCGCTTTATTCATTCCGGCACAGATTCCCGCCGCTAATTTTCTTACGATTTTATTTTTCCGCGCAATTATTTTCGGCAAATCATAAGCGACCGCCCCGCAGGAAACGCCGTATTTTGCCGCTTCTACGGCGCTTTGGTAAACCTTTGCGGAATGCAGGAGCGTTTTTGTGGGAATACAACCTTCGTTCAGGCACACGCCACCGATGTTGTTTTTTTCAAAAAGGACGGTTTTCAGCCCGTTTTTTCCGGCTAATTCCGCTGCGGCGTAGCCGGCCGGACCGCCGCCGATGATTGCCAAATCGTAGGTATTCATAACTTTTCAATTTACGCCGGTATGCTGCGTTTTGCTTACAGCCAGCACATGCAACAATGACCTTGCGGCCTCTTCCGGATTTTTTTTCTCCTTTAATAAACTGATGAATTGACTCCCGATAATGGCGCCCGAAGCGTTTTCAAAAGCGGCGTCCAAAGTTTCCCTGTTGGATATGCCAAAACCTGTCATGCGCGGATTGCGCAGTCCCATGCGGTTAATCCGGCGGAAATAGGCCTGTTTCTCTTCGTCGAAACGCTGCTGCGCACCCGTTGTTGCGGAAGAAGACACCATATAAATAAAACCTTCCGTATGCGCATCAATCAGCCGGATTCGCTCTTCGGAAGTTTTGGGCGTAATCAGCATAATCATTCTTAAATTATGGCTGTCGGCAATGGATTTGTAGTGATTCAGATAATCATCGAACGGCAAATCGGGAATAATAATCCCCGAAATGCCTGTCGCGTGGCAATCTTCGCAAAACTTCCCAAATCCGTATTGCATAATCGGATTCAGATAGCCCATCATAACCAGCGGGATATGTATTTCACCGGAAACGGCGGCCAGCTGTGAAAACAGAAGTTTCAGGTTCATGCCGTTGCGAAGGGCAATTGCACTGCTTTCCTGAATGACAGGCCCGTCGGCCATGGGGTCGGAAAACGGAATACCGACTTCTATCATATCAATACCGTTGGCTTGCAGCGCTTTGATTATTTTTCCCGTATCATTCGGGTGAGGAAATCCGGCCGTGAAATAAACGGAAAGAATTTCCTTTTCTTTTTGCCGGAATAATTGATTGATTTTGTTCATATTTGAAATTTTTTTTAATGACGGCAACCGCACGCCGGCTTAACCGACAGGCAATTTAATTAAAACCGCTATGGTCATTGACAAATCGAAAAAGACCATGCGCGGATTCACATTCGATTCGATATGCCGCTCCGCCAAAGCCAGCTCATTGATTAAGTCAATGACATTATTTTCGGTTACATAAGGAGAAAAATTTTTCGCAAAACCGGCTTCTTCCCGGTTCAGGTAATTGATTGCGGGCAGATTGAAGCGGTAGAAAAAATTTTCGCGTATCATATTCCCGGCGTATGCCAAAAATGCCTTTTGCTTTTCCCGGCCTAATCCGGCGAAGTTTTCGGATTCCGTCCGCATGTTTTTCACATCCCGCTTCCAGCCATTCCGCATGACGGACTTGAATAGTTCCATGTACCGGCTGGTTTCTTCGCTGCTTTCCAGCAGTTCCAGGGCTTTCAGGTAACTCCCGCCGGCCAGGTGAATAATGTTTTCCATTGCGTCCGGCGCAGAATGGGAATGTTTTTGCAGCGCCTGCATCATCGAATCGCTGTCAATCGGCGGCACGGGAAAACTTTGGGTACGGGATTGAATCGTGCCGATCACCCGGTCGGGATTTTCCGAAATCAGGAGGAAAACCGTGTTCAACGGCGGTTCTTCAATCATTTTCAGCAGTTTATTGGCGCAGGCTTCGTGCATTTTCTCCGGCAGCCATACAATCATGATTTTGTATTCCGATTCGTAGGCTTTCAAATTCAATTTCCGGATGATTTCGTCGCTTTCCTTCGCGTATATCATCCCTTGCGCATTTTCCGCGCCAATGAAATTAAGCCATGCATTAAGATTGAAATAGGGATTTTGCAAAACAAACTGCCGCCATTCGCTCAGGTAGTCGTCGCAGACTTCCTTTTTCTTCTTATCGTTTTTAACAATCGGATAAACAAAATGTAAATCGGGGTGAGACAGTTTGCTGTATTTGACGCAGGAGGGACAAACGCCGCAGGCATCGTCTTCGCCGCGTTGCGTACAACTCAGATAGCGGGCGTAAGCCAGCGCCAGCGCCGTTTTTCCGACGCCTTCCGGTCCGCCGATCATGCGTGCATGAGGTATATAACCCTCTTTCACCGATTGAATCAAGCGATGTTTGATTTCCTGCTGTCCTGTTATATCCCTGAAAAACATTATATTTTACCTCTGGTGGTTAATAAATCTCCCTGGCAATTTGCCGCACGCTGTCTATTGCCAAGAGCGTGTAAAAATGCAGGCTTGGCACTCCGCTTCGAATCAGCTCCTTGCATTGCATGATACACCATTCGACGCCGACTTGTCCGGCTTCTGCATCCGTTTTACACTTGCGGAGTTCAACTTCCAAAGCATCCGGAATATCCGTCCGGAATATCCTGGGTAAAACCGTCAACTGGTCAAGCAAGACGATCGGTTTGATTCCGGGAATAATCGGAATGTGAATACCCTCTTTGCGGCAACGTTCCACAAATCCAAAGTATTTTCCGTTGTCGAAAAACATCTGGGTAACAGCATATTCGGCGCCCAATTCCACTTTCTTTTTCAGGAAAGCAATATCGGAATCCATGTTCGGCGCTTCCTCATGTTTTTCGGGATAACAGGCCACGCCGTAGGAAAAAGGCGCGGCCGGCTTTTCAAAACAGTTGCCTTCCGCGTCAATGCCCTGATTGTATTGATTGACCTGAACGATTAAATCGGTAGTGTGTTCATGATTTTGTCCGGGGGTGGCCGGTTTTTTTTCCGGTTTATTGGCGTCGCCCCGCAACAACAACAAATCGGTTACGCCGAGGAATTGCAAATCAATCAAGGCATATTCGGTTTCTTCTTTGGAAAAACCTTTGCAGATGATGTGCGGAACGGCCGTAATGCCGTAACGGTTTTGAATAGCGGCTGCAATAGCCACCGTACCGGGGCGTTTGCGGACTTGCACCTTTCTCAGCAGCCCGTCGGCAGTTTCCCGGTAAACGGTTTCGCTGTGGTGAGTGGTAATGTTGATGTATTTCGGGTCAAATTCCTTGAGTTTATCAATGGTATTGCATACTTTTGCAAAACCGTTCCCCTTCAGGGGCGGCAGGATTTCAAACGAAAATGCGGTTTTTGAATTGTTTTTTAACAGATTGACGATACTCATATATCTTAATAAATTTGCGGCAAAAATAATATAAAAAGATTGAATGCCAAAATCTTTTTGGGAGTGAGTTGGCATCGTACAAATGTTCTTTTCATAATTTCGCTTCGCGGCTCGCAATTCGGGGTAGAACTTTGCCGCAACAAGGGGGGACAGTCATTGGCTCCGCCGAAACGTTGTTTCCCGCGAAAGCCGGAATCTCGCAATAAGGAGGCTATCATTCCCGCTTTCGCGGGAATCCCCTGAAAATAGGCATTGATTTTCAGGGGCACACACACGGGTGCGCCACTACGCTGGTGCGACGTAAGGGCGCACCTATGTGTGCGCCTCTCAATGATCAGGGTTGAACGCCTGTTGTTGCGGCAAGGTAGAACCACAGTTGGTGCGAGGCACAGCCTCGCACCAGCGGGGCCTTCGCTGCGCCTGCAATGACGCAGTAAAGCAAAGATCCGCAGTCGTCATTGCGAACTGAGAAGCAGTGAAGCAATCCAGAGAACAGCCGCAGTACATTCCCGGATTGCTTCAGGAGTGATATTTCCGAATTAGCCAAATTGAAAGAAATTTTGGAAGGAAGTAAAGAATAAAATTTTCATTTTTATGGATTTTTGTTGGGAAAACATTAATCAATTTTGCTGTTTAAAAAGAATATAAATTACTTTTGCAAAACATAGAAATTTCACAAGGTGGACGATTTCGATAAAAATAATGTATTTAATTATTGGATAGAAAGTTCCAATGATGATTATAAAACAACTTTAGATCTCTATAATACAGGAAGTTATGGATGGGCTTTGTTTATGGGACATTTAGTTATAGAGAAGTTACTAAAAGCTTACTATGTCAAAACACGAAACGTTTATCCTCCAATGATTCATGATTTGAGAAGAATGGATTAAAAAATTCGATTATGGGTAAAAGAGATGCTATAATACTGAGTAGAAATTACTTGGAAAAAATTAAACAAAACGGTATTCATGTTTTGGATGCGTGGCTTTTCGGCTCTTATGCTAAAAATAATTATAACGAAAATAGCGACATAGATATAGCCTTAATTCTACCGGACAATCAAATATCATTTAATACAGACGTCCGATTGATGGTTCTTCGGAAAGGGGAAGAAACCATGATTGAA
>JAITCT010000086.1 GCA_031282925.1 Dysgonamonadaceae bacterium
GCCTTAATGGGTTCAAACATGATGCGTCAGGCTGTTCCTTTAATGACTCCCGAAGCTCCGATTGTCGGGACAGGCATTGAAGGCCGGTTGATTTCGGACTCCCGTACGCAAATTACCGCAGAAGGACCGGGTACGGTGGTTTATGTGGATGCAACCCGCATTGATATTGACTATGATCGTACCGAAGCGGAAGAATTTGTCAGCTTTGATTCGGCAGTTAAATCCTATAATATTCCGAAATTCAGGAAAACAAATCAGAATACGACTGTTGATTTACGCCCGATTATCAAAAAGGGCGATCGCGTAGTCCAAAACCAGATTCTTACTGAAGGTTATTCTACTCAGAACGGAGAACTGGCGATAGGTAAGAACTTGAAAGTAGCGTTCATGCCATGGAAGGGTTATAACTTTGAAGATGCAGTCGTAATCAGTGAGCGCGTTGTTCGGGAAGATATTTTCACTTCGGTGCATGTGGATGAATATATTGTGGAAGTTCGTGAAACCAAACGGGGTGCGGAAGAATTGACTGCGGATATTCCCAATGTCAGCGAGGATGCAACCAAAGATTTGGACGAACAAGGTATTATCCGCATTGGAGCGCGAGTGGAACCCGGCGATATCCTTATCGGTAAAATTACGCCGAAAGGGGAATCCGATCCTTCGCCCGAAGAAAAATTGCTCCGCGCTATTTTCGGCGAAAAAGCCGGCGATGTGAAGGATGCTTCTTTGAAGGCTTCGCCTTCGTTGAGAGGCGTTGTTATCGGACGCAATCTTTTCTCGAAAGCGGGCGTTAACAGTAAACAGAAGAAGTCCCGTTTGAGCGACAAAGCAAAATTACCTCAGTTGGACGATGCTTTTGAAGAAAAAGCAGGCGCTCTCAGAGAAATGCTAATCAATAAATTATATACGCTTATCGAAGGTAAAACATCGCAAGGCGTGAAAGATTTCATGAATGTGAACGTTATTCCGAAAGGAACGCGGTTTACTCGTGAAGAATTAAACAAAATTGATTATTTTTCCATTCAAGTAAACAAGTGGACTTTGGATGCTGCTAAAAACGAAATGATTAGAGATATAATCGCTAATTATTTGAAAAAATATAAGGAATATGAGGCCGAACTCCGCCGCCGGAAACTTGATCATACGATTGGCGATGAATTACCGTCCGGAATTGTTCAAATGGCGAAAGTGTATATTGCCAAGAAACGTAAGTTACAGGTAGGCGATAAGATGGCCGGACGTCACGGGAACAAAGGTATCGTTTCGCGGATTGTGCGTGACGAAGATATGCCTTTCCTTGAAGACGGAACGATTGTGGATATAGTTTTGAATCCCTTGGGCGTACCTTCCCGTATGAATTTGGGACAGATTTTTGAAACGGTTTTAGGTTGGTCGGGTAAAAATCTCGGTTTGAAATTTGCAACGCCTATTTTCGACGGCGCTTCTTTGGACGATTTGAATAAATGGACGGACAAAGCCGGTGTTCCCCGTTACGGGAAAACTTACCTTTTCGACGGCGGCACGGGCGAGCGTTTTGACCAGCCTGCTACGGTCGGCGTGATTTACATGTTGAAACTCGGCCACATGGTAGACGACAAAATGCATGCCCGTTCAATAGGTCCGTATTCGTTGATTACACAACAACCTTTGGGCGGTAAGGCGCAATTCGGCGGACAGCGTTTTGGGGAAATGGAAGTTTGGGCGCTGGAGGCTTTCGGCGCATCGTTCATCCTTCAGGAAATATTGACTATCAAGTCGGACGATGTAGTGGGTCGTTCCAAGGCTTACGAAGCGATCGTGAAAGGCGATCCGATGCCTGTGCCGGGAATGCCCGAATCGTTGAATGTGTTGCTCCACGAAATAAGAGGATTGGCTTTAAGTATTACATTAGAATAAATTTTTGATGATAAAAATTCGCTGTGTCAATCTCATTTGAACGCGAATTACTCAATTCTCTCTTTTAATACAACAAAGGCAGAACGACGGAATTTTACAAAAATAATTTATTTGCAAAACCAAAATTACAAAACTAAGAACAAAGAAAGACTGAACCCGCTGAATGATTACCTGTTCATGAAGTACATGGGCGAAAAAGGCGATGAAGAACAGTTACTTGCCTTTTTGAACGCAGTGCTGCAAAAAACAGGCAGGAACGGAATCATTTCGGTGGAAATATGTCCGCGGCATTGAAGCCGGGGATGATTACTGGGAACTCCCGCCGGTCATTGCAGTCAATATCGTTGACTTTGATTTTATCCCCGTAGATGAAGTGCATACCAGTTTTCATTTATGGGAAGATTCGCATAAGGATATCATGTTGACCGATGCATTGGAGATACACTTTATCAGTATGGCAAAGTTCAGGCAATCAGGAAAAAATGATATAGTCCATAACCGTTTGTATCGGTGGCTGGCATTTTTTGACAAAAATACGGATGAAGAAACATTAAAAACAATAATAACAATGGACACAGCAATAGCAAAAGCACAGGAAAAAATCAAACGTGTTTCAAGCAGCAAAGAAGCGTTGCGGGTTTATCAAATGTGCGCAACGCCACTTAAAAAACGGATACTGAATAAACAAGAAATAATGGTTTTGAAAGCGCATCTCCGCCGCTACCGTAATTGTTATATCTTTATATTTTACATTTCCAAACAAAAAATAATATATGTACAGACGAATCCTGCTCAAACTAAGCGGCGAATCCCTGATGGGCGCCAAACAATACGGCATTGACGAAAACCGGCTGAAAGATTACGCCCGCCAAATCGGCGAAATTGCCGGAATGGGCGTCCAGGTAGCCATCGTCATCGGCGGCGGGAATATTTTCAGGGGCTTGTCCGGAACAGCCCGGGGCGTTGATCGCGTAAAAGGAGACCAAATGGGCATGTTGGCGACCGTAATTAACAGCCTGGCGCTGAGTTCGGCACTGGAACGGGAAGGCGTCAAAGCCCAAGCGTTCACCGCCGTGCGGATGGAACCCATTGGCCGTTATTATTCCCGGGAAGCGGCTGTCGAAGCGCTGCAAAAAGGCGAAATTGCCATCGTTTCGGGAGGCACCGGCAACCCGTTTTTTACCACCGATACGGCTTCCGCCCTGCGCGGCGTAGAACTGGAAGCGGAGGTTATGCTGAAAGGCACCCGCGTAAACGGAATTTACACCGCCGATCCGGAAAAAGACCCGTCCGCCGTAAAATTCGATGAAATCACTTATGATGAAGTTTACCGCAGGGGATTGAAAATTATGGATTTAACCGCAGTCGCCCTGGCCAGGGACAATAAACTGCCCATCATCGTTTTCGATATGGATACGGTGGGGAATTTGAAAAAAGTATTGTCAGGGGAGAAAACAGGGACTTTGGTACATATTTGAGAATTATCCTCAGCTTCACCGCGCCACTGCGAACCGCGAAGCGGCGAAACAATCCGGAGAACAACGCAGCGCATTCCGGAGTGAAATTACGAATTACAAGGGGATCAAGAATCAGTCTTTTTCAATTTTCAATTCACAATGTTTCTTTAAATCAACGAATTATTGCCGGTTGACAACGAATTTCCGCCGTAGGAGGCCAAATAGCCGTTTTCTGCCGGCAACAACTGGTTTTCTGCCGGCAACAACTGGTTTTCTGCCGGCAACAACTGGTTTTCTGCCGGCATCTGCTGGTGTTCTGCCGGCTACATCTGGTTTGCTGCCGGGGACATCTGGGGTGGTGGCGGCAAGATCTG
>JAITCT010000269.1 GCA_031282925.1 Dysgonamonadaceae bacterium
GTTTTTTCATCAATGACTTCAACATTATCCGGCGTTTGCGATTCAATGTATTTCCGAACGGACGCCACATTCCATTGGCGGCTCGGTCCGTCGTAAGAATGTGCAGCCGCCCCAACGCCAAGGTAATGCGTTCCCGTCCAATACGAAGCGTTGTGTTTGGAACGGTAACCGGCCTGGGCGAAATTGGAAATTTCATAATGTTCAAAGCCTGCCTCCGCCATTTCGTCCATCAGCACTTCAAACAGGCGGACGCTCATTTCTTCCTCTACAGGGCGAATCAGTCCTTTTTGCATACTGTTATAAAGAGGAGTGCCTTCTTCATAAGTCAAGTGATAAGCCGAAATATGTTGAACGGACAAAGTTTTAGCCCGGCAGATCGTTTCCCGCCAAACAGCCTCATTTTGTCCGGGTAAACCATACATCAAGTCAACACCGATATTTGCAAATCCTTTTTCCTGCAAACGGCGAACCGACCGGATAGCTGTTTCCGCATTGTGCCGGCGGTTTAGAAATTTCAGCTCTTCATCGTTAAAACTTTGGATACCCACACTGACCCGATTGAACGGCAAAGGACGAATCGAATCCATATAAACCGGCGTCAGGTCGTCGGGATTGGCTTCAAGGGTAATTTCCGGCGAAGGGCAAAAGGCATAAGGCGAAAGGGAACGGAAAATTTTCTCAAAATCTTCGGCGTTTAACTGCGACGGCGTTCCGCCTCCGAAATAAATGGTTTCAATCTTTTCGTTTTGCAAATAATCCTGCCTGATTTCCAATTCCTTACAAACGGCGTCCACATACGCATCTTTCATTTCGCTATGGGTGGAAGAAACAAAATCGCAATAAACACAGCGTTTCCTGCAAAACGGAATATGAATGTAAATGCCTGCCATAAAAAAATTTTCGCAAAGATACGTAAACGAGTTGACAAGTTGATGAGTTAACGAGTAAAGGCGAAATATTAAATTGAGGTGCTGGAAAAAATATTTCTTCATCCGAAAGTATTAACTTTGCCTCCCTAAAGGGATATCCTATGGAAACGTTACTGCAAAGTTTAGTAGAGCATTTATTGCCAAAAGAAATCAGTCTGTATTTTGGGCTTACATCAATAGAAGAAAAGTCCCACGGAATAGAACTTCGTATGGAAGAATATGCCGGATTGTTACCGTTGGCATTAAGAGAAGCCGAAGAAACAGTACTGGACGGTTTTTGTAATCCGTTAGAGTTGTTACATTTTTCGATGAAGGGGAAACCGCTTTATCTGAAGCTGTACCGTCGCAGGTGGAAAGAGCCGGGAAGCGAGAAGCATTACAGTAACCGGTATGACTTACATCCGGAGGGAGTGAAAGCGACGCATGAATTTGCGTCTTTTTTAAAAGATGAAGTTGGATGCACTGCAGATGAATACATCCGTTTTCTCCTCGATACTTGAGTTGGACAATCAGTTGATATGGCGGTGGTATCGCGACCATTTGAGCGGATTTCGGCAGGCGGAAGAAAACGGGGAACACTCGGAACACGACTTGCATTTGCCGGAGGGGGAAACGGTTCGGGTACCGGTTTGCGAGAAAGAAAACTTTGGCAAGTCGATGGCCATAGATGAAAAACAAACCGGAGAAGAGATGCACACGACAGTCAGCAATCGGAAAACGGGAAAAATAGCGTTGACGGTCGGAAGTTTGCGATATTCGGATTTACAAAAGTTGCTGAACAGTGAAGAATCATTTTGCCGCGAAGTGGAAACCTTAACCCGCGACCTGTCGCCTTTGTATGCCAAAGTTGGCAACGAACTGTTCTTTAACGCCTCGCCGGTAGCCGACAAGTTCCATATCATCCGTTCGCTGATGGAATCGTGTCAGGATGTGAGGGTACGGCTTCGACAGGATTTGCTTCGCGATAGACGAATCCAATATGATGCGCACAAAAAGCGGGAAAAAGAACGGAAAAAACAATGTCTTGACCAGGGAAAAGAATATGTCAAACAGGGGTTTAAGTATGAAGAAACTGAACTCTCGAATGGCGAAACCGCATTGGAAACATTAGCCCGAAGCCGCTACCTGCTGTTCAAATATCCCGATGACTGGACAGTAAAACAGTGGAAGCGGGCTTGGGCACTGTTCGAAAAATATCCGGAAATCAAAACCGTTTATGACCGTTGCTGTGAGTTCAGGGACTGGATGAAAAAAGAAAATGTCGGACGAAGTATCCGTCTTCTTAAAGAAGAACTGTACGATTGGATGAAAAAAGTCGAGCAGGATGAGGTAGATGAATTGCTTAACTTCAAATCGCTTGTCGAAAGAAACTTGCTGCCCATCCTGAACTACTTTCGCTTTGGCGCTACAAACGCTATCGCTGAAAATATCAACAGCAGAATCCAACGTTTCATCACCATTAATCAGGGTACCAGGGACAGGGAATTTTTCTACTTTCGGACGAAAAAATATTTTTCTTAGCACCTCAATTTAATATTTCGCCCCAATATTCCATTAGTTACTTTTTTATCAATATAATATAATATAATGTACAGGGAGAAAATTCCCTTTTATGTAGCCGGCACAAAACATCCGACTGAATTAATATGGTAAAGAGCAGAAGCGGGACATAATTATTGCAAATTCCCATCGGCCGTTGCCTGTAAGCCAAACTGATGTTTAACCCCACAATATTTATTCATGAGCCGTTAAAATAAAAAACCTTATAACAGATACTGAAATTCAGACAGTTATAAGGAATGAAGTAGAGGTGCCTGGCGGATTCGAACCGCCGTACATGGTTTTGCAGACCACTGACTAAGCCACTCATCCAAGGCACCTTGCTGTTTTTCGGAT
>JAITCT010000271.1 GCA_031282925.1 Dysgonamonadaceae bacterium
CCGTCAACTACCGATGCTATGCTGCTGTTGCTGCTTGTCCAGACGATTGCCGGTACTGCATCATGAGGGAGTAATTTAGCGGTAAGTTTAATTTTGCTGCCGGAATTTACGGTGAAATCTTTGCCGTTAATGATGTGGATTCCTGCCGGATAAGTGCCAATGTTCTTAAAGTTTTTCCAGACCGGTGCGTTCCTGTATGCATCAACACTGCCGTAAGGAACACAAACTGAAGTTTCGGACAAATCACATTCAACAAACGCAACGGGATGCATAGCCGAGGGAGTCGCGCCGTTACATTCAATAACCTTTAGACTGGGACAATTTGCAAACACCCAACCTTCTACAGTATCAAGACTTGCGGGAAGACTGACTTTTTCCAGTTTTTCACAGTCCTGAAAAGCCGCGTCACCGATAAATTTAATTCCTTCGCAAAGCTTGGCTGAAGTTAAATTAAAACAAAATGAACACATCGAAAACGGTATATCTTTCACACTTCCCGGAACAGTTATTGACGTTAAACCTGTCTGTTTAAAAGCTTGTTCCCCAATCTTTGTAACACTGTTGGGAATGGTTACCGAAGTTAATCGCGAAAAGAAGAATGCACGATCGCCGATGGATGTTACGCTGTTGGGAATACTAACGCTTTTCAAACCGCTACTTCTATAGACTTCAAATGCACTGTTACCGATGGTTGTTACGCCATCCGGGATACGAATTGACTCCAAACTTCCACAGCCCCGGAACATCCCTTCGGTAATTGCATTAATTTCTCCTTGAAAGGTAACGGAATTTAAGTTTCTACAGTCCCGGAAAGCATACTTTCCGAAAGAAACATTATTGCTAACTGTAACGGTTTCAAGTGACGAACCGGAAAATATGTTGTCTCCCAGAGTATAGTTGGCGGGAACTGTAAACTGTTTGAAGTTGTTGCAACCCTGAAAAACATTACTTCCGAAGGTAACATTACTTCCGAAGGTAACATTATTTCCAAGATCAACAGATTCAATTGCCGAGCCTTTGAATACTTCATCACCAAGAGTTGAGTTTGATGGAATCTTAAAGTATTTTAAGCCGGTGCAATATGAGAACGCACGGAGACCTATATTTAGAGGGGCTTCGCTTATTTTATAATTTCCCGCAGGATCATATACATTGAATTCAGACAGGCTACTGCAACCTTTAAATGCACCTTCACCTATGGATTGTAACGTTAAGGGGAGATAAGCTTCCTTCAACCGCCATAAACCGGCAAACCACCAGTTGCCTATATGGGTGATGCCTTCGTCAACTGTAATGTTAGTAAAAAACAACACCTCAGGTGATGAAAATCGATCCTTAAAACCAAGTTTACTCACATCTCCTCCATCCCTCCATGGTAAAACCCATGAATAAGCTCGCCTGTAGAAATCAATGAATGGGAATTCTACCGTATTACTTTCATTTGAATCCGGAAGACGTCCTTCGCCGCCAACATACACAGATGAGTAGCCATCAGACGCCGCACCCCATCCTAATTGGAAATAAACCGTTGCTTCACTGTATGAAACGGGACTGTACCAGTAAGCCCATGACCAACTGTCTGACACTACCGCCTTCGCCGGGGAAAAAATAACGGTGCAGAGTACTGTAATTAAGAATAATGTTTTTTTCATTTGTGAAAAATATTAAATTTATATATTGTTTCTATTTGTTGTTGTTTTCGCTCCGGCTGGCGCTGGGCTGTGCTTCGCGCCAGCCGCGAGGTTAGTAAGTATTTTGCAAATGTATGAAAATAATTATAATATCACTCCTTTTTCGGGATTTTTTTGAAATTGCAATTTAATTGCGAATTACGGGGAAACCACACTGCGTCATTGCGCGGGTGCGCCCCGATCATTCGGGGGAGCGTCCTGATTATCGGGGGCGCACACACGGGTGCGCCCCTACGCTGGTACAACAGCAGAAAACGCAGTTTTTTTTGGATTTCTTCGCCTGTCGGCTTGCAATGACGGTTGCGGCAGTGATTATTCCCTGATTTTTATCCGCCTGTGTGTAAAATGAAGATTTTCATGTAAATTTGCAAATTATTTTTGTAAAAAATGGCATTGGAATCAAATATTATCATCAAAGGTGCGAGGGTTAACAATTTGAAAAACATAGATGTGGAGATCCCGCACAATAAGCTGGTCGTCATTACAGGTTTATCGGGTTCGGGAAAATCTTCCCTGGCTTTCGATACGCTTTACGCCGAAGGTCAACGCCGCTACGTGGAAAGCCTTTCTTCCTACGCCCGTCAGTTCCTCGGACGAATGAGCAAACCCGAAATGGATTATATCAAAGGGATTTCTCCGGCAATTGCTATCGAACAAAAAGTGAACACCCGCAATCCTCGATCAACGGTCGGTACTTCAACGGAAATTTACGATTATATACGGATGCTTTTCGCCCGCATCGGTAAAACCATTTCGCCGGTATCGGGACTGGAAGTTAAAAAGCACAATGTTGCCGACGCAGTTGATGAAATGTTGAAATACCCCGAAGGCGTCCGCCTCTCCCTTTTGACGAAAATGCCTGACCTGAACGGGCGTACTGTGCGGGAACAGCTGGAAATCTTTCAAAAAGAAGGTTTTTCCCGCATAGAAATGAATGATGAGATATATCGCATTGACGAGATACTGAATGATAAAAAGCATTTCGTGCATAAAAAACAGTTTTCCGGCGATATTTACCTCCTTATCGACCGCTTGACCGCATCTTCCGATCCGATGGCGATTTCCCGCCTTTCCGACTCGGTGGAAACTGCTTTTTTTGAAGGCAACGGTTATGCAATCCTCAAGTTTTATACCGGCGAAGGCGTTGTCGCTAAAGAATTTTCCCGCAAATTTGAATCGGACGGTATCGAATTTGAAGAACCGACCGATTTGATGTTCAATTTCAACAGTCCGGCCGGCGCGTGTCCGAAATGCGAAGGATTCGGAAAAGTAACCGGAATTGATGAAAATTTAGTAATTCCCAATCAATCGTTATCGGTATATCAAAATGCTGTGGCCTGCTGGAATGGCGATAAAATGCAGGAATGGAAATCCGGCTTTATCACTCAATCCTCCGCATATAATTTCCCGATTCATCGTCCTTATTACGGGCTTTCGAAAGAAGAAAAAGATTTGCTTTGGCATGGGAACGGCCAAGTGAAAGGCATTGATGATTTTTTCCGGTATGTAGAAGAGAACGTGTACAAAATTCAATACAGGGTACTCTTGGCGCGTTACCGGGGGAAAACGACTTGTCCGCATTGCCGCGGAACGCGGTTGAAACCGCAGGCTCAATACGTAAAAATAAACGGGCGGACAATTACCGATTTGGTTGATCTGCCGGTTGCTAAACTTCGGGATTTTTTCCTCAACCCGGAGCTGGATGAACACGATGCGCTTGTCGCCAAACGGCTTATGACGGAAATCAACACCCGCGTACAGTTCCTGAACGACGTAGGTTTAGGCTATCTGACGCTCAATCGCCTGTCTTCGACGCTTTCCGGCGGCGAAAGCCAGCGGATCAATTTGGCTACCTCTTTGGGAAGCAGTTTGGTGGGGTCTCTTTACGTCCTCGACGAGCCGAGCATCGGTTTACATTCGCGGGATACGGGACTGTTGATAAAGGTGCTGAGGCAGTTGCAGATGCTTGGAAATACCGTTGTCGTTGTAGAGCATGACGAGGAAATTATCCGGGCTGCCGACTGTATAATTGACGTAGGGCCTGACGCCGGGCAAAAAGGCGGGAAAATCGTATATCAGGGCGACATAAAAAAAATTGTATCTGCAAAGGACCCTGTTGCTGCAAAAAGCCATACCGTCAATTATCTGACCGGTGCGGAACAAATTCCTCTTCCCGTCCGGCGCCGGAAATGGAACAATTATATCGAAATCAAAGGGGCGCGCCAAAACAATCTGAAATTCATCGACGTAAAATTTCCTTTGAATGTCGTAACGGTAGTTACCGGCGTGAGCGGTTCGGGTAAATCGTCGCTGGTGCGGGATGTTTTTTACCGGGGCGTGAGGCAGTACTGCGAGGATGTGCGGGAATTATCTATTCCGGCTGTTGCGATGACCGGCGATTTGGACAGGATAAGTTCGGTCGAATTTGTAGATCAGAATCCCATCGGTCGTTCTTCCCGCTCCAATCCGGCGACTTACACCAAAGCTTACGATGAAATCCGGAAACTGTTTGCCGAACAGCCTTTAGCCAAACAAATGCAGTTTTCGCCGGCTTATTTTTCATTCAATGTCGAAGGCGGCCGGTGTGAAGAATGTAAAGGCGAAGGATGCGTTACCGTCGAAATGCAGTTCATGGCTGATGTGGTGTTGAAATGCGATACCTGTCAGGGCAAACGGTTTAAGCAGGAAGTATTAGACGTGCAATACCGGGACAAAAATATTTACGATATTCTGGAAATGACGATTGACGAGGCAATTACGTTTTTCGGAAAAAAGCCGGATGCTCAGGAAAAAAGGATCATTAAAAAATTAAAATGCTTACAGGAAGTAGGCTTGGGTTACGTCAAAATGGGACAAAGTTCCTTTACGCTTTCCGGCGGGGAGAACCAGCGTGTAAAACTGGCTTTTCA
>JAITCT010000312.1 GCA_031282925.1 Dysgonamonadaceae bacterium
GGATACCGAAACCGGAAGAGCCGTCTGCGGTATATATCACTCCTTCGCGACGTTATACTTATGCCGATTACCTGACGTGGCAGGACTACCGGCGCAGGGAATTGATACACGGCAGAGTCCCCGGCTCGGCGTAGCGTCCACGCTACGTCGAGTTAAAAGCAAGCCTCCGGGCTTGCAAAAACAAAAGAAGCAATAAATGATTTTTGCAAGGCTGGAGCCTTGCTTTTAGCTCGGCGTAGCGAAGACGCTACGCCGAGCAGGGGAATGTCTCCCTATTCTAATGGGGAACACTTCCCCATTCTAATAGAGAATGTCTCCCTACTCTAATGGGGAACGTTTCCCTATTAGAATAGGGAAACGCCTCGCGCCAGCCGCACAGCCTTCAACACCGCACTGTGTCATTGCAACGGAAGCCTCCTTCTTAATATCAAATCATCCTCAACTCAATCCGGAAAGTAGTCCCTTTTGCAACTTCCGATTTATGCACAAAGATTTTTCCTTTGTGATAGGATTCGATAATTCGCCGGACAAGCGATAAACCCAATCCCCAGCCCCTCTTTTTGGTTGTGTAGCCCGGCTGGAAAACAGCGTCGAACTTGGATTTCGGAATGCCTTTGCCCGTATCGCTTATGTCAAGAACGGCTTTTTTCCCTTTGGCAAAGGCGGAAACGGTAATCAAGCCTTGTCCGTCCATAGC
The DNA here is from genome assembly GCA_031282925.1 of Dysgonamonadaceae bacterium. Classification (GTDB taxonomy): domain Bacteria; phylum Bacteroidota; class Bacteroidia; order Bacteroidales; family Azobacteroidaceae; genus Azobacteroides. The sequence continues at coordinate 698 of JAITCT010000312.1, forward strand.
GTCCACCGCATTTTTGATGAGATTCTCGATTACCCAGCCGAAAAGGGATTCGTTCATCAGTACATCAATTGATTCTTCGGGGAAATGCGTTTGGATAGTTACTTTCGAGGAAATGCGCTTGTCCATATATCCGAGTGCATGGGACACGGCTTCGGCCAAATCCACCGGTTCGGGATCTGCATTGGAACCGATTTTGGAAAACCGCTCGGCAATGGTTTTCAAGCGTTGCACATCTTTATCTATCTCGGTCAACAGGTCGGAATCCATGTTTTTGGCTTTCAAATATTCCACCCATGCCATCAGGGAAGAAATCGGCGTTCCCAACTGGTGGGCGGTTTCTTTCGACAGGCCTACCCAAACCCGGTTTTGCTCGGCTTTTTTCGTACTGTTCAACGCGAGGAAGGAAATGGCAATGAAAATGAAAACAACGGCTAATTGCACAAACGGAAATAATTGCAGGCTTTTCAAAATGGTTGAATCGTCATAATAAACGCAGATTTTAATATCCTCTATGGATTTTATTTCAACAGGCTTATGCCGGTTCGAAAATTTTTTTATTTTTCCTTTCAGGTATTCTTCCGCATCCTGCTCCGGGACTTCAATATTCTTTTTGTCGGCCACATTACCCGCTTCATCGGTAACGATAACCGGAATAGTGGTATTGTCCTGTATGATGTTCAACAAATGGGACTTGTAGCGGTTGGAAGCCTCTTCCACCGCTTTGTCCAGGTCTTCAAATTCGGGTTGAGACATCAACAGGACAAGGGATTCCGCCCAAACCTCAATTTTTTTACGTTCTTCTTCTTTCAGTCCATTCACCAGAACATTCGTTACCCACACCGAAGCAATGGCAATGACAATCGCGGTAACGATAAACAGATAACGGAAAATTTTCATCCGGATTGGGAATTAAATGAGTTCCAGCATTACCGGGGCGTGGTCTGAAAATTCGGCCTGCCAGTGGATAGCTGCGGATTTGAGGCGCGGTTTCAGGCTTTCCGTAACGATATGGTAATCAATCCGCCAACCCATATTTTTCTGCCGCGAGCCTGCACGGAAACTCCACCAACTGTACTGGTCCGGTTCCTTGTTAAATACGCGGAACGAATCCACAAAACCGAGATCAATCAACCGGTCGAACCATTTCCGTTCTTCGGGCAAAAAGCCGGAAACATTCATGTGCCGCTCGGGATGGTTAATGTCAATGGGTTTGTGACAGATGTTGAAATCGCCGCAAATCACAAGATTCGGGCGTGTTTTCCTCAATTCCATCAGGTAGTCCGTAAATGTATCCAGAAACCGCATCTTAACGGCTTGCCGCACACCGCCGGTCGTTCCCGAAGGAATGTAAACGCACACCACCGTAACGTCCCCGAAATCGGCGCGGATGACCCGTCCTTCGTTATCACAATAGGGATAATCCATTCCGAGGAAATAATCATCGGGTTTTTCCTTGCTGAAAACGGCAACGCCGCTATATCCCTTTTTCTCTGCCGAATGAACCAATTGATGCTCATAACCGATGCTTTGCAAAGCCAGTCCGTCGATTTGCTCCGGCTGCGCTTTGGTTTCCTGCACGCAGAAAATATCGGGACTTTCCTGCTTCAGCCATTCTAACAATCCTTTGCTGATTGCCGAACGGATTCCGTTCAAGTTGAATGATACTATTTTCATTGGTAAAATAAATATTGAAACACTGAGGTTTTTGCAGCGGGTTCATAATATCCACTTTGTGTAACTCCGTGTTAGTTTCTCCGGATTAGTAAATACAATTATTGAAAATATCTCGTTAGTTCGATAAACTCCTCCACCGACAATTGTTCCGGCCGCCGGTCGAAAACGGGCAAAGCAGCAATTGCACTGTTTTCCCCCAACAGGGATTTCAAAGAGTTGCGCAGGGTTTTCCGCCTCCGGTTAAACGCCGTTTTTACCACCGTTTTGAATAACGTTTCATCGCATCCCAATTCCGTCCGGCGGTTTCTCGTCATCCGGATAACGGCGGATTTTACTTTCGGCGGCGGATCGAAAGCTTCGGGTTCGACGGTGAAAAGGTATTCTACGTCGTACCAGGCCTGCACAAGCACAGTGATGATTCCGCAGGCTCTTTTACCGGCCGGAGTGGCCAATCTTTCGGCTACTTCTTTTTGTAACATGCCTGCGCAAAAGGGAATTTTATCTTTGTACTCCAAAACTTTAAAGAAAATTTGACCGGATATGTTATAAGGATAGTTTCCGATTACGGCAAACGGAGCGGGAAATAAAGTATTCAAATCCAGCTTTAGAAAATCGGCCTCAACGATTCGTCCCTGTAACTCGGGATAATGTTTACCCAGATAAATTACCGATTCTTTATCAATTTCAACCACTGTTAACGGCTGCCTGTTTTGCAATAAAAACCGCGTTAAAATACCTGTTCCCGCACCAATTTCCAATACCGGTAATTCGGCCGTTCCGGGCAAAACGCCGGCAATGCGTTCCGCGACGGACATGTCTTTTAAAAAATGTTGTCCCAATGCCTTTTTCGGTCGAATTTCCCTGCGGTACATAATCGGCTTTTTAATATGCTACCTCAAAATATTTAACGGTATCATCTCAGACTGCTTTTAAAATGGCCGTCAAATATTCCCAAAACTTCCCTACCGAAGCGATTTCCAATCTTTCGTCCGGAGAATGGGGAAACCGGATGGTCGGCCCGAAAGAAACCGTATCCACACCGGGAACGTTGGCAAGAATAATTCCACATTCCAAACCGGCGTGCATCACTTCTACTTTGGGTTTGTAGCCGCGCTGCGTTTCAAAGACTTTTTCCATGATTCGCAGGATTCGGGAATCGGGATTCGGGTTCCAGCCCGGATAATCGTTTCCCGATTCGATATGGTCGGCGCAGGCATTGGCAAATACGCTTTCTATGCGGCTGCATATCGCCTGCTTTTTGCTTTCGGACGAACTGCGCGCCAGGAATTTAACCTCCGTCAAGTTATCGCCCGATTTGACAATCGCCATATTGACGGACGTTTCGACCGTGTCGGGAATTTTTGCAAACATATTGACAACTCCGTTGGGACATCCGACAACGGCATGAGTTAATTTCCGCTGAACGTCTGCCGGAATGATTTTTAATTTCCCTGAACCTGTTTGCCTTTCGGCTTTCATTTCGATTTTATCTTCGATTCCGTCAAATTCCCTGTTGTACAGTTCCCGGTAGTAATCGACCATCATTAACAGGCGTTCGTAATTTTCCTTCCCCTCAACCACAATGGTTGCAAAGGCTTCGCGGGGAATTGCGTTACGCAGATTCCCGCCTTCAATCGAAGCCAAACGAATATGGTAAGTTTGCATGGCGTCTTTCAGAAAACGGAACATCAACTGATTGGCATTGGCTCGTCCCAAATGGATATCCACACCGCTGTGGCCGCCTTTTAATCCTGTCAATGATACCTTTACAACGACGTCATCCCGGTAAACAAAAGTTTCATTATTGTATCGGAACGCTGCGCTGACGTCTGCGCCGCCTGCACAACCGATATATAATTCGCCGTCCGTTTCCGAATCCAGGTTCAACATGATTTTCCCGTTGATAAATCCCGGCCGGACAGCCAAAGCGCCGTACATTCCCGTTTCTTCGTCGGTCGTAAACAAACCTTCCAAAGGCCCGTGCTGCAAATCGTCCGCTTCGAGAACGGCCAGGGTTGCCGCAACCCCCACGCCATTGTCCGCACCCAATGTCGTGCCTTCGGCTTTTACCCACTCTCCGTCAATATAAGACCTGACGGGGTCTTTCGTAAAATCGAACCGGATATTCGAATTGGCCTGCGGAACCATATCCACATGCGATTGCAGGATAACGGCCGGTTTTTTCTCATACCCCGGAGTGGCCGGTTTGCGGATACAAATATTGCCGGCAGCATCGCGGTTCGTCTCCAAACCCAACTTTTTACCGAATGTTTCGATGTATTCGGTTACTTTCTCACAATGGCCCGAAGGACGCGGAATTTGCGTCAATGCGTGAAAATGTTTCCAGACATTGGCCGGTTTTAAATCTAAAATAGAACTCATAATTTGTTTGTTTTTTATGAATAAGTAAACGAGTAAACAAGTAGACGAGTTAACGAGTAGACGGGGATTGTTAACTTGTCAACTCGTTTACTTGTCAACTTGTTTACTCGTTTACTTGTCAACTTGTTTACTTTTTTCCCTGTTCGCTATCGGTAAAGCCATTATGCCGAACAAACCGTATAAAGTTGTAAAAATAAGCGACTGTATCGTCCATACGCAAAAGGCAAATGCTCCGGCGTCATCCTTTGTCAATCCGAATCCCATCAATGTAGCGATAATCATGAACTGCCATGCGCCGACGCCGCCCTGTACCGGAACGCTCATCGCAATACTTCCTATGCCGAATGCAATTAATCCGCAATTCCATCCCAGATTTCCGGTAAACGGGAATGCGTAAAAGCAAATGTAGAAATATAAAAAATAGCTTACCCAAATCATCAGGGTATAAAAAAGGAACAGCCAATTGTCCTTCATCCGTCCGATAGTGCGGATTCCTTCCCAGATGTCGAACAAAAACCGGATTGTTTTCTTCATTGCCGTCCGCTTTTGAAACCGCCTGAAAATAAGCCATGCCGCAATTCCCGTTCCTGCAATTCCAATGTAAAACCAGGCGGAAGAAATAATACCGTAAATCCGGGCGTAAGTTTCGGGATGATGGGCAAAAAAAGACTTGAAATAAGGAACATTCATAACAAATGCCGCAACGACAATCAAAGCAACAACTATCGTATCGGATATGCGGTCAATAATCACCGTACCGATTAATTTGGTAACGGGAACTTTTTCATAGCGGTTGATCATCGTACACCGCCAAACTTCCCCCAACCGGGGAAAAGCCAGATTCACCCCGTAATTCCCGAATATGGAATAAATCAAATTAGATTTTTTCGGGTAATAGCCCAAAGGACGTATCAACAGTTCCCAGCGCATGGCACGCGCTATTTGCCCAAACAGTCCGAACGGCAGCGAGAGCGCAATAATCCAGTAATTCACATCTTTTTTTAATATCGCAATTACCTGTTCAAAGTCCAATGCCTTAATTATAAACCACAATACAATCAATCCGAATGCCAGCGGAATAAATGTTTTCGAGAATCTTATCAAACCGGATTTCAATTTTCCCTTCATAATTTAAATTTTTATTGTTATTTCGTAATTACCCTCCCCGTATCATTTTAGCGTTGCAAATTTACGTGAAAATTTTGTAGTTTCCTATTTACGGTAAGTAACCGTTTCGCCGTTCACTTGATAAAATGCTGATTTTCACAGCAATTAAAATATCTTCCGGATATTTCTTTATTGATTTATTGATTATTTGTAATTTTGTCCTGCTTTACAGGCAAAACATCAAACATGCAAAAATTAACAACGGACAAAATCAGGCGAATCGCCGCATCTCTCAAACCCTTCCGGGGAGTTTTATACTTTCTGGGTCTTCTTTTTTTCTTCCATTTTTCATGGAAAATAGCCATCGACGGAGATATGGAAGGAGACAGCATATACTTTTTCGGAAAAGACATTACCCCTGCATGGTTTCATGCCGCCTGCTTATGGTTGACATCGGCCGCTGCATGGTTCATACGCCTGTTGCCCGGAACGCAAGACCTCGTCGGAGAGCCGGTTGCACTATATTTTCCCGGCGGGGGAATCAGGATACTTATTGTTTGGGGTTGCACCGGCATTAAACAAATGCTCATTTTTGCCGGCGTCATCCTGTTTTACCGGGGACCTTTCCTGAAAAAATTATGGTATATCCCCTTGGGCTGTGCTGTCCTGACCATCTACAATGTGATACGTATCGGCCTGATTGCCGTGTTCACCCGCGGATATCCCGAACGGTTCGATTCCTTGCACGACGGAATATTCCGGTATATTTACTACACTGTCGTTTTCCTGCTCTGGGTTTATTGGGAAGAAGTAATCGTAAGAAAAGCAACCGTAAAAACCCGTAAAAACAAACAAAACGCATGAAAAACGTAACAGAGAAAATGCAAGCCTTGCGGGCATTGATGCAGGCCGAAAACATAAAAGCCTGCATCATTCCTTCCACCGACCCGCATATCAGCGAATATCCGCCCGCACACTGGAAAACCCGCGAGTGGCTATCCGGTTTCACAGGCTCGGCGGGAACCGTTGCCGTTACGCTCGAAAAAGCCGGCTTGTGGACTGATTCCCGCTATTTCCTTCAAGCGGAAAAGCAATTGAAGAACTCCGGCATCGAACTGTTTAAAACAGGTTTGCCCCGGACGCCCACCCTCTTTGACCGGCTGGCCTCGGAATTATCGCCCGGAGACTGCATCGGCGTTGAAGGCGCTGTTTTTGCAGCTTCGGAAGCGCAATCATTCATGGAAAACCTCTCAAAAAAAGGACTGAAAATTCGCACCGACTTCGCACCCTGTTCGCTCATTTGGGAAGACCGCCCTGCTCTGCCCGATTGTCCCGCATTCGTTTTACCGGAACGCTTTGCGGGAAAATCCTGCCGCGAAAAAATAAAAGAAGTAAGGGAAGCGCTGAAGAAAAACAATGCGGATGCAACCATTCTCGCCGCTTTGGATTCAATTGCCTGGCTGTTCAATATCCGGGGAAACGACGTTGCCTGCAACCTCGTTTGCCTGAGTTATGCCGCTGTTTCCGAAACGGAAACCGTCCTTTTCATCCAACCGGAGAAAATAACGGAAGAAGTGGCCGGTTACCTTCATTCTCAAGGCGTTGCAGTTGCCGGTTACGACCAAATAACCGGCTACATTCAATCCTTCGCCTTTCGCTCTTCGCCCTTTGCCGTTCTGGTAGCGCCTTCCAAAATCAATTACGCCCTCTATTCCGCTATTCCCGGCAACTGCATCAAAATCGAAATGCCGGTTCATCCGGTTGACGCCTTGAAAAGCATTAAAAACGAAACGGAAATCGCAGGAATCCGCAATGCCATGCAAAAAGACGGCGTTGCAATGGTAAAATTCCTGGCGGATTTGGAAAAGACGCTGGCTTCGGGAGAAAAAATCAGCGAAATGACAATTGCGGAAAAACTCCGGCACTACCGCAGCGAACAGGAATATTACGCGGGCGAAAGTTTCGGAACCATTGCCGGATACGGTCCCCACGGCGCTATTGTCCATTACGAAGCCAACGCGGAAAGCAATGCGGAAATCCTTCCGGAAGGACTTTTGCTCATCGACTCCGGCGCACAGTATTTCGACGGAACAACCGACCTCACGCGCACCCTGGCGCTCGGCGCCGTTTCCGACGATATGAAAAAAGATTATACGGCTATCCTGAAAGGACTTATTGCACTGTCAACCGCATGTTTCCCGCGGGGAACCGCCGGTATGCAATTAGATGTCCTTGCCCGGCAATTCCTCTGGCAAAACGGAACAAACTACCTGCACGGGACAGGCCACGGCGTCGGCCATTTCCTCAACGTACACGAAGGCCCGCAAAGCATCCGGACAAATTACAATCCCGCAGTCATCGAATTGGGAATGGTTACTTCCTGCGAACCGGGAATTTACCGTAGCGGGAAATACGGCGTCCGCATCGAAAACCTGTTGCTTACGGTAGCTCGCCAAACCACTGATTCCGGTGAATTTTACACTTTCGAGACTTTAACGCTTTGCCCCATTGATTTGAAATTAATTGATTTCTCGCTGATGAGTCAATCCGAAACGGACTGGTTAAACAATTATCACCGGAAAGTTTACGAACAGTTGTCGCCTTTCCTTTCGGAAGAAGAGAAAAACCGGTTGAAAAAAGCGACCGGTTTACAGGGATATAAAAAAATTTGCAGAAAGGATTAAGATGAACGCATTTTTCTCAAACA
>JAITCT010000335.1 GCA_031282925.1 Dysgonamonadaceae bacterium
GGAATGAAATCGGCACAGGTTGAAAAACTAATCAAAGGCGCACATTCGGTCATTCCGTAACCTACCGAAACAGGGAATTTGATTTTCAGGAAAAAATCTTCCACTTCGCTGTTGAAAGGCGCTCCCCCGACAATTACCTGCCGGACTTTTCCACCCAAAGCGTGAATCAGTTTTTTCCGTATCTGCGTATAAATTTGCGTATCCAACAGGGGAAGGTTCAACGCCCAATGGATTGGCCGCTTATTTAACATCGGAATAATCATGTTTTTATAGATTTTCTCGAAAATCAGCGGAACGGAAATCACCACTTCGGGTTGAACTTCTTCGAAAGCTTTTAACAAAACTTTCGGGGCGGGCGTTTTCCCTAAAAAAGTAGTTTCGACTCCTTCCGTCAGTGCGTACAAAAAATCAAACGCCGCACCGTAGGTATGGGCTAAAGGCAAAAACGAAAGCATCCTGTCACCTCGTTTCAAACAGATATGATTGTGCGCAAACGTCATATTTCCGGACAAATTGCGGCCTGAAATCATTACGCCTTTACTGAAACCGGTTGTGCCGGAAGTATAATTTAAGACAACCAGTTCATCATCCGGTTGATTGGAATAATTAACGTCCTCCGGTCTGAAACCGTCCGGATATTTTGCAGCGAAAATTTCGTCCAGTCCCGCCATTGTTTTGTCTATGTTTTCGCCTTCCTGCCGGAAAAGCAAACGGAAACCGGTCAACGAGATAATGCCTTTTATTCCGGGTATTTCCTCTTCCGTCAAAGTTTCCCAAATCGCATCGGCGGCATGATTGATGATATGCTGGACGTCGTTGGCATTAAAATCGTGCAGAATGGGAACAACAACCGCTCCATAAGTAACCGTTGCCAGATGTGCAATACACCAGCGGCTGCTGTTTTTGCCGATTACGGAAATTTTATCGCCGGGATTAATCTTACATTCCTTAAATAATATATGCAGCTTGGCGATTTCTTTCGCAACTTCCCCATACGTGAATGTTTTGCCCGAACCATAATCGGCCATTGCAGGCAAATCGAAGTTTTTCCGGAAACTCTCTTCATACAGTTTAATAAAAGTCATCTTTTTATGTGATTTTTGCGCGTTTTTTATTTGATTGTGCAAAAATATGGAAAATAATTTATCCCTGCAACAAATATATTTTGCGCGGGAGCATTTCAAATTGTCGCAGTATAATCATTTTGGTTTTAAAAAAATTTCTTACCTTTGCGGCCTGAAAAAACAACAAAGAGCAATGGCGATAAATTTTCTACAACAGTCTTTAAGCATTTTGAAACAGCCATCACTTAAAAATACTGTAAAATCAACAAAATAATATTGGCATAAGAGTTCGGTTATCACGATTCTTCGGGATAGCCTAATTTATTTAATTAATTAATCACTAATAACAATTAAAACAATTTGAAAATGAAAATGAAAAAGTTTGGATTATGTGCAGGATTAGCAGGTTTGTTTTTGTTCGGTTTGAACAGTTATTCACAAACAGTGAGCATCGGCGCTCGTGGAGGATTGAGTATTCCCAATATCGTTTCCAAAGGCGATAATCCTTTGAGTAAAGGCTATGAGTCGCGTGTTACCGGAGGCGGCGGACTGTTTGCCGAATTGGGTATTAACAATCATGTTTCTTTCCGGCTGGGGGTTGAGTACAGTGACCAGGGAGGTCAACGCAAGGATATGCAGGCATTGCCGTTGAAGCAAATGACAGACCGCATGCCAGCCGGCATGGAAGAGATAGGTACTATACTCGGCCAGGCTATGCCCAAAGGACTATTCTATGCGGATGTTAAAAGCACAGCCAACTTCGACTATCTGATGATACCGGTATCCGTTCAAATCGGAACGAATGCAAACAACCGGTGGCGGGTTTACGCGAATGTGGGGCCTTTTGTTTCCTTTCTTTTACACGGGGAACAAATAACGAAAGGACAGAGCAAAATGTACGCGGACGAGAAGAAGTTAGAAACGCTATGGGAGCATATCACTCCTTACGTCGCTAATATCCCTAATATCCCTGCCGAAATGCAGCCTGTATTAAAAGGCGCTTTGGAGAGTGAAACAGATTTTGGCTCTACGGAAGATATTACAAGTGATTTGCACCGGGTCAATGCGGGTATTCAGGGGGATGTGGGATTATCCTACCGCCATGAACGCCACAGAATTTTTATTGAAATCGGCGGCAATTACGGTTTTATCAAAATGCAAAAAGACGAAAAGAACGGTTCAAACCGCATCGGGGCTGGGTCCGTTATGCTCGGATATGCACTGCAATTGAAATAAGGCATTGAGTTAGTTCTTTTTTGAGGTGCAAAGACACGAAGGCATTTGGTTTTCGTGTCTTTGTGTTTTACATCTTTTTTACATGACCCCTCACCGGAACTTTCGGAAGCTGTCGCAACCCCTGCCGAGCCCTTGCCGGAACTTGCGACAACAGTCGCAACCATCCCCGAGCTCTCGCCGGAACTTTCGACAACAGTCGCAACTTTCCCCGAACCCTCGCCGGAACTTGCGACAATGGTCGCAACCCTCGCCGAGCCTCCGTTCGGACTTTCAAATGAATTGGAACGGGAGCGCATAAAAGCGTATGCCGGGAATCAGTTGACAATACAATTTGAAATACATCCCACCTCCATTCGATTTTTTGTGTTTTCAAAAAAATACTATCTTTGCCCGCGAACTAATAAATATCCGAATGAAAAAAATTTATTTAATTATCTTCACGTCATTATGTTGGTTCTATCCGGCAGAAGCGCAGAACTGTACGGTAAGCGGTTACATAACCGATGAAAAAAGCGGCGAAACACTGATTGGCGCATCCGTTTTTGAATTTGGCCTGAAAAAAGGCGCAGTCAGCAACTCCTTCGGTTTCTACTCTTTGACTTTGCCCCGCGGCACGGTGGAAATCCATTATTCCTACGTGGGTTATGCTCCGGAAATAATCCGTTTTAATTTATCTAAGGATACCTTTATCAATGTTTTATTAAAAGAAAATAATGTACTGCAAGAAGTAACCGTTACGGCTTCGCCACGGGAAACCGGCGTAAAAGGAACGCAAATGAGCGCTATCCACGTGCCTGTTGCACAGTTAAAAGCCGTTCCTTCGCTGCTCGGCGAAAGCGACCTGATAAAGGCTTTACAACTGTTGCCGGGCATTCAGTCGGGAACGGAAGGTTTTACCGGATTCTACGTCAGGGGCGGAGGACCGGATGAAAACCTGTTTCTGCTCGACGGCGTTCCCTTGTACGACATCAATCACTTGGGCGGATTTTTCTCGGTATTTAACTCCGACGCCATCAAAAACGTAACGCTTTACAAAGGCGGATTCCCCGCCCGTTTCGGAAGTCGTTTGTCGTCTGTGCTGGACGTCAGGATGAACGACGGGAACAATAAGAAACTGCACGGGAACATCAGCGTTGGCCTGCTTTCCGCAAAAATAAACCTGGAAGGACCGCTTTTCGGCGAAAAGACAACTTTCAACATTTCCGCCCGCCGCACGTATTACGACATCCTCGCACAACCGCTTTTATGGTATATTCAGTCGGAAGCGGAAGCGGAAAAAGTCAAGGCGGGCTATTATTTTTACGACCT
>JAITCT010000004.1 GCA_031282925.1 Dysgonamonadaceae bacterium
AAATAACATGGTGGTCGTAGCTCAGTTGGTTAGAGCATCAGATTGTGGTTCTGAGGGTCGTGGGTTCGAGCCCCATCTTCCACCCACCGTTAAACAGCAGATTAATTCGCTGATTTCTGCAAGTTTGTTTATCTTTTTTATACGTATCCCTGTCTTTATTTTGACGGCTTCGGTTTGCCACTGGATAAAGTAACGCTTATTAAAGCGGCGGCAACCGGTTTCTTTTTCACACAGTTATTCCAAATTTTTTAATAATAACACCTGTCCATTCCCTCAAATCCTTTGATGCGGTATGCGGAAATAATTGTTTCTAAAAAATTTGCAGCCATTTCAACAAATTTTATTATTTTTGCGTTTGTATTTTTACTGACGGCTCACTTTTTTATGCCACTGCAGTTACCGTAAAACGGCATATAACAGATATAAATTTATAAAGCGAAGCATGATTTCCGTAAAAATTCCCTAATTCATGAATCAAATCAGTGAATTAGCGGCAACAATATAAACACATGAAAACAATAAGTTTTTTACTTCTACTGCTTGCAAGCAGTTTTGTATTTACTTCCCCTGCGCAGGAAGATGTAGTAATTGACGATTTTGAGTCGGGCGATAAAGGATGGTCGTCGGTGGAATGGGCAGATTTTGAAATTGTTGATAATCCGTGTAAGGATGCCGTCAATTCCAGCAACAAAGTGATGCAAATCACCCGGCATAAAGGGACGAACAACTGGGCAGGTATTATTCTCAGGGATAAAGAAGAATTGACTTTCGGCTCTTTTCCCGGACAATACCGTTATATCCACGTCAAAGTTCTCAAAACAACAAATGGCGATGTAGGTTTCAAACTGGAGAAAGATGCCGGCATTGCTCCGCATGAGGAATCCAAAACCTATTCCCCTTCCGAAGCGTGGCAGGAAATTGTCTTTGATATGGAAGATGCGGCAGGTGCAACGTATGACGATTATTTTATCATGCCCGATCGAACAAACAATCTCTCAGAAGACATTACAATTTATATAGACGACATTGTATTGAAACCCGATCCCGACGCCGATGAAAGAGAAATCGAAGAACTTCCCGGAACATTCGAGCCGGTTTGGGTCGATGAGTTCAACGGCAGTTATGACCCTGCAATATGGAGTCCGCAAGTAATAGATGGAAACGATTTAGGGAACGGTGAATTGCAATATTATACCGGACTACCGAAAAATATTTTCACCCGTGATGGCAATTTGGTTTTGAAAGCTTACAAAGAAGATAGTGTATATGAATGGCGAAACTACACGTCCGGCAAACTATGGAGTCAAAATAAAAAAACTGTCAAATACGGAAGGGTAGAAGCCCGTTTCAAACTGCCAAAAGGTCGCGGAACCTGGCCTGCCATTTGGATGATGCCTCAAGACGACGCTTACGGCGTGTGGCCAAACAGCGGCGAAATTGACATTATGGAATTTGTCGGATATGAGATTGATAAAGTGTATGGAACCGTTCACCGTGGCGCCGGGTCGGGCAGCAATGGCGCAGGGAATTATACGAGTATCGGGAACACCGACGAATTCCACGTTGTCCGCATTGACTGGGAACCGGGCTATATCAAATGGTATCTGGACGGCCGGCATTTCCATACCTATTATAATATAAATAAAGGCAGCAATCAGTGGCCGTTTGACCGGGAATTTTATGTGATTCTCAATTTTGCCGTAGGGGGCAACTGGGGCGGCGCTGGTGGAGTGGATGATGCTATCTGGCCGCAGGAATTTTTAATTGACTACGTTCGCGTGTATCAAAAAATTATTCCGGTTGACAGCGTAAGCCTTAACAAAAATTCCGTAACCTTGTCTATCAACGCATCCGAGAGCTTAAGGGCTACCGTTTATCCCGCAAACGCAAACCAAGACGTAACATGGGAAAGTAGAAATCCGAATATTGCCGATGTAAACGGCAACGGGGAGGTAACCGCCAAGGCCGCAGGCACGGTTGACATTACGGTTACCGCCGACGGCGGCAAAAAAGATACCTGCACGGTACACGTGACAAACAACGACGCTAATTTAAGCAACCTTACCGTAAGCGGCGGAACGCTTATGCCTTCATTCGGACCGGCTATCCTCAATTATACGGTCAGCGTAGCAAATTCGGTAACAGGCATTGAGATTACGGCTGTAACGAGACATCCGGCCGCTGCCGTTACCATTAATGGAGCAACCACAAAAACAACAGTGATACAAAATTTAGCGGTCGGGAATAATCCCGTTGCTATTACGGTTACTGCCGAAGATAGAATCACCACAAAGGATTATACGGTGAAAGTAACCCGTGAAGCGCTTACCGGTATTCCGCCGGTCGTTGATCCTGCCGCGCGGGTTTATCTTGACGGACAAATCCTGCATGTGGATTCGCCCACAGCCGAACAGGTTAATATTTATTCCGTTGACGGAACTTTGCTGTACCGTTTGAAAAAGCCTGCCGGTAAAACATCCTTTGTCATCTCAACGCGATCGCAGCTATTGATTGTAAGAGGCAGTTCGGGATGGACGGGGAAATTGATAATGTAATTGCGAATGACGAATGACGAGAGGAAAGCCGCCCGCGTCATTGCGAAGGTGTTAGCCTGAAACAATCCAGAAAACAACGCACTATAAATTTTGGATTGCTTTGCCTTACATCTCGCAATGACGCGGTGTGGTTTCTCCATACCTTTCCTCTAAAAATCCCCCGCAAAACGCAGAAATAAATTTGATTAAACAAGTTGTAGATCAGATTAATAGCAGTATACAGAAGGATAATACAGACAAAAGGGTTCCACAGAAACATTTCAGGAAATGCTTCACAGAAAAACAGACAGATAATATTAAAATACTTTCCTCTCCGAGCTTGCCCGTCTCACGCGCGTTTTCATTGCCGGCTGTGCCTGCTGTTCATTTTGCTAACACGGGATACTGTTTCTGTTTTTCCGCAGTTCGCCACAAAGGTATGGAACTGAAACATAGCCGGAAGAAACTGTGCAGAGCACGGTTTCTCAATCAGACAGAGCAGCCTGTAAATTTCTTTTCGGCTCAAACGGTTTCCCTGTTTTCAATACGTTGAATATAATTACCAATATTTTGCGGGTAATTGCCAACAATGCCTTTTGCGATTTCATCCGCCTGGATGACACGCCGTGTTTTTTTCCAAAAAATGTCCTGCTGGATTGGGAGGCTACCCGGGATATTTCAACAGGAATCTGCCGCAGATATTTGTTGCCGTGCATTGTTTTGCGTGACTGTATCTTGCCCGCCGATTCGCCGTTGCGCGGACGTAAGCCGGCCCAACCCGCCGGGTGGGAGGCTTTGCCGAAGGCGTCCGTATCATTGCCGGTTTCGGAAAGAATACACAATGCACTGAACTTTTGAATGCCCGGTACGGTAGACGGCAACGGGATTTCCCTTGCATAATAGTTATTCGCAAGTTCTTCCAAACGGGTAAGGCAACGTGCCTGCTGTTTTTCTAACAATTCTGACTGTTCCATACACTGAGTGAGCATTTCCACAACCGTGCTGTTGATGACTCCGTCCAAAGAATTGATAATGATATGTACGCCGTGACGGTTTTTGATGCGTCCGTGAACCTGCCGGCTTGGGGCAACCCGGTTCCGTTCCCCCTCCGATGATCGCTTTGATAATCCTGCGCAGGGAAACATTATTCCCCTGACCGGATACATAACTGCTGAAAAGGAAGAGCCCCCGTTTTTCCCGGACGGGCCGCATCTGCCTGATATTCTTATTCCTGTGCACGCTGGCATTGTCAAGTACGGCAAATGTCTTTTTGGTTACCCTGAAAGAATACTGTTCGGGGAAATCAGAGGTTGATTTCTCCTTTGATATAAAGCGGTTCAGGTTCTTGCAGCTTCCCTGGCGGCACGGACACTTTGGCGATCCGATTCCATGGCTTTGCGTACAGCTTCCCCGTCCGAACAGTCCATTACTGGCTTGCGCCCTGGCCCGGACGGGTACGCAACCCTTTGATTCCCCCGGACTCGAACCGCTTCACCCAACCGTTGACGCTCCGGGCGGTCATTTCCGTTTGTTCCCCGATCCGTGCGGAGATCAGACCCTCCGATTTGAGCAATATGGCGCGGCAATGCATACGCAAACAATGGCTTTCGCCGCTGTGGAAACCGGACTTCAGTTCCTTCCCCCCTGATTCTGTCAATCTCAGTAGCTTGTTTTTCATTAGTTTCTACTTTTTGTATGCGGCTAAGATACGACATTTTTATTATACGTGAAATAATTTATGAACATCTACTTATTCAAAGTAAAATTACTATTTTTGCATAAATTATCAATAATATGATGGATGAAATAGCGGAAAAATAGACCGAAAATAGCATTAGTAGAACGCAATAAAACAAATAAATGGTTGGCTGAAGCATTAGATTATGAATCCGGCACCATATCCCATTGGTGCTCCAACAAAACACAACCTTCACTGGATACGCTATCTGAATTTGCCAAAGTTTTGGACGTTGATATACGGGAATTACTTGTCCCAACAAAAAAGATAAAATAAAAGACAAATGAACTTCAACACTATACTAGAACAATACCGGCGTGAATCTCTTTCCGAGCGCGACAAGGGAACGCGCTTTGAACGTCTGATGCAACTTTATCTTCAAACGGAGCCATATTATGCTTCACATTTCAGTAAAGTTTGGATGTGGGATGAATTTCCATTCCGCAAGGATTTGGGCGGTCAGGATACAGGTATTGACATGGTGGCACAAACTACCCACGGCGCATATTGGGCTATTCAATGCAAGTGCTATCAGGAATCGGCCGTTACAGGCAAAGCAGAAGTGGACAGTTTCCTGACTACAGCCGGACGTTCTTTTACGAACGATAGTGGAATGACTGCCAAGTTTGAGCATTGCCTCTGGATTTCCACAACCAATCATTGGGGCAGTAATGCCGAAGAAGCTATCAAAAATCATACGCCCGCCGTTTCGCGCATCTCGCTCTATCATTTACAAAACAGCAACGTGGACTGGGACAAACTGCTGCAAGGATTGAGTGGCGAGCAATCCCGAAAACCGAAACACCAACCGAAGAAACATCAGGAGAAAGCTATTAACGCTGCTATGATGCATTATCAAACTGCCGACCGTGGTAAATTAATTATGGCTTGCGGTACGGGTAAAACATTTACTTCGCTGCGAATTGCCGAGCAATTGACCAGTAATGAAGGGATGGTACTTTTTTTAGTCCCGTCTATTGCCTTGTTAGGGCAGACGCTGGAAGAATGGACGGCAAACGCTTCGCAGCCCATAAACGCAATCTGCATCTGTTCCGACCCTGATGTAAGCAAACGCAAAGACAAAAATGAAGGTTTGGACGGTTTCAGCGTAGTGGATTTGGCATTGCCGGCCTCAACGGATGTGCCGACTATCCTTAAACAATTGGAACAGGCTTCGGATAGCGCCGGAATGACTGTTGTTTTTTCTACTTACCAATCCATTGACGTAATCGCCAAAGCGCAAAAAGCATATAGCAAGGGAACGAAGCCCTTTGTTTTTGATCTGATTATCTGCGACGAAGCCCACCGGACTACAGGCGTAACGCTTTCCAGCGAAGATGAATCTGCTTTTGTGAAAGTTCATAACAACGATTTCATTGTGGGTAAAAAACGCATGTACATGACTGCGACGCCCCGCCTTTACCATGACGATGCAAAGAAAAAAGCCATTGACAACGATATGATTCTATGTTCAATGGACGACAAAAAACTCTACGGAGAGGAATTTTACCATATCGGATTCGGCGAAGCAGTGAACAAAGGTTTGTTATCGGATTACAAAGTACTGGTTTTGACTGTCAATGAAAACAAGATGGCGACTGCTGCGCAGAAAATGGTTGCAAACGGTGAAACCGAAATACCTGCCGGCGATATAAACAAGTTGATTGGCTGTGTTAATGCTTTGAGCAAGGAGATTATAGGAGACCATGGTTTAGTAAAAGGCAGCGACCCCGAACCGATGGCTACGGCTGTTGCCTTTTGTCAAAACATCAGGTTTTCAAAGCAAATTACCCACACTTTCAACCAAATGGGCGACCTTTATTACAAGTCGCTTACCGAAGAACAACGCGATAAAATGGTAACCGTAGAAAGCGACCATATAGACGGTACAATGGCAGCCACTACCCGTGGGCAAAAACTGTCATGGTTGAAATCCGTCCGGAAAAATACGATGAGATGCCGCATACTGACGAATGTGCGTTGCCTGAGCGAAGGAGTTGATGTTCCCTCGCTTGATGCGGTGATGTTCCTTTCCGCCCGGAATTCACAGGTAGACGTAGTGCAGTCGGTCGGACGGGTAATGCGCCGGGCGGAAGGTAAAAAATATGGCTATATTATTATTCCAATCGTTGTTCCGTCTGATGTACAAGGGGAAAAAGCATTGGGAAATAATGCCGATTATGCGGTAGTTTGGACAGTACTGAATGCCCTTCGTGCTCATGACGACCGTTTCAAAGCCACTATCAATAAACTGGAACTGAATAAAAACAAGCCTGCAAGTATTGTTATCGGCGGGGCTTCGCACGGAAGGGATGATGTGAACGGTACGGAATACCTTGACGCCGATACTAACAGTGAAGCGGCTTTGCAGTTGGCGATTGAATTTGACCGGATGCAAACCCTGCTTTATGCCAAAATGGTGGAAAAAGTAGGCGAACGCCGTTATTGGGAGCAATGGGCGAAAGATGTTGCCGACATTGCTACCCGCCAGATAAAAAATATCAGGCATTTAGTTGAGATCAATAACAAGCACCAGCGTACTTTTGCAAATTTCATTGAAGGGCTTCGCAAAAATATCAATCCGTCCATTTCGGAAGACGATGCTATCGAAATGCTGGCGCAGCACTTGATTACACAGCCCGTTTTTGAAGCTTTATTTGAGGACTATTCTTTTGTAAAAAACAATGCAATCTCACAGTCCATGGAACAAATGCTCAATTTATTGGAAGAGCATAAGGACGAAAAAGATACGGAAACCCTGCAACGGTTTTATGATTCGGTACGCGAGCGGGCAAGCGGCATTGACAATGCCGAAGCAAAGCAGAAAATTATCATCGAATTATACGACAAATTTTTCCGTACCGCTTTTCCCTTGATGGTCGAACGCTTGGGAATTGTTTATACACCTGTCGAAGTGGTGGATTACATCATCCATTCCATTAATGATGTATTGAAAAAGGAATTTAACCGCACACTGGGCGACGAAAACCTGCATATCCTCGACCCTTTTACGGGAACGGGCA
>JAITCT010000028.1 GCA_031282925.1 Dysgonamonadaceae bacterium
TTTAAATATTGCCTGCACGGAGCCTTTGTCGTTCACGGCTGAGGAATGGAATGCCAAATCGGAAAAAGAAAAACAGGAAACGCTGATGAATTACCGCATCGCTTATTTAGCCGAAACAATGGTCAACTGGTGCGCCGATTTGGGTACGGTTTTGGCCAACGATGAAGTCAGCGAAGGACTCTCCATCCGTGGCGGCTATCCGGTGGAACAGCGCAAAATGCGGCAGTGGAGCTTGCGTATTTCCGCATACGCTCAACGTTTGCTTGACGGTCTGGATAAAATCAACTGGACGGATTCGTTGAAAGAAACGCAACGGAACTGGATTGGACGGTCGGAAGGGGCGGAGGTGCAATTTTCAATTACGAATTACGAATTACGAATTATGGTTTTCACGACCCGTGCAGATACCATTTTCGGCGTTACATTCATGGTGCTGGCGCCCGAATCGGAATATGTTCCCTTGCTCGTAACTCCCGAACAGCAAGCGGCAGTGGATACTTACCTGAAAGCCGTGAAGCGGCGTACCGAACGCGAACGTATTGCCGACCGCAAAGTTACCGGCGTATTTTCAGGTTCTTATGCCGTCAATCCGGTGAACGGCGCAGAAATTCCCGTCTGGATTTCCGATTATGTATTAGCCGGTTACGGTACGGGCGCGATTATGGCCGTTCCTGCTCACGACAGCCGCGACTATGCTTTTGCCAAACATTTCAACCTGCCGATTATTCCGTTAATCGAAGGCGCTGACGTTTCGGAAGAAAGTTTTGACGCCAAAGAGGGAATCATGATGAATTCGGGCTTCCTGAACGGATTGACCGTCAGGGAAGCGATTCAAAAAGCCAAAGAATACATTGTAGAAAATGGTTTAGGGAAAGTAAAAGTCAATTACCGCCTGCGCGATGCCATTTTCAGCCGGCAGCGCTACTGGGGCGAACCGTTCCCCATCTATTACAAGGATGGGATGCCTTACGCTGTTGCCGAAGAAGATTTACCTGTCGAATTGCCCGAAGTGGACAAGTTTTTGCCTGCGGAAACGGGCGAACCGCCGCTGGGAAGAGCGAAAAACTGGGCGTACCGGGAAAAAGAGACAACAAACACATATCCTCTCGAACTCAACACCATGCCCGGCTTCGCAGGTTCTTCGGCATACTATTTGCGCTACGAAGACCCGCATAACGACCGGGCGCTGGTTTCCAGAGAAGCCAACGAATATTGGAGAAATGTTGATTTGTATGTCGGCGGAACGGAACACGCCACAGGGCATTTGATTTACAGTCGTTTCTGGAACAAGTTCCTGTATGACCTGGGTATTGTGGCCAAAGACGAACCGTTTCAAAAACTGGTTAACCAGGGAATGATTCAAGGACGAAGTAATTTCGTGTACAGGATTAAAAACGCTAATACTTTCGTTTCTTTCGGACTGAAAGACCGATACGACGTAACGCCCATTCATGTCAATGTCAATCTGGTTGCCAACGATATTCTCGACTTGGAAGCGTTCCGGAACTGGAATCCCGAATACAAAACCGCCGAATTTATTTTGGAAGACGGGCGGTACGTTTGCGGATGGGCAGTGGAAAAAATGTCGAAATCCATGTTCAATGTCGTCAATCCGGATGATATTGTGGAAAAATTCGGAGCCGACACTTTGCGCCTGTACGAGATGTTCCTCGGACCGGTCGAACAATCCAAACCCTGGGATACCAACGGGATTGACGGCGTTTCGAGATTCCTGCGCAAGTTTTGGAACCTGTTTTTCCAGGGCGGCACATTTACCGTTTCGGACGAACAGCCTGCGGCCGATGAATTGAAATCAATTCATAAATTAATCAAAAAAGTGGGGCAAGATATTGAGAATTTCTCATTCAACACTTCGGTTGCCGCATTCATGATTTGCGCCAACGAACTGACGGCTCTGAAATGCAACAAACGCGCCGTTTTGTCCGA
The DNA here is from genome assembly GCA_031282925.1 of Dysgonamonadaceae bacterium. Lineage (GTDB taxonomy): Bacteria > Bacteroidota > Bacteroidia > Bacteroidales > Azobacteroidaceae > Azobacteroides. The sequence continues at coordinate 1,948 of JAITCT010000028.1, forward strand.
TTTCGTCATCGTATTAGCGCCTTTCGCCCCGCATATCGCAGAAGAATTATGGCACCGGCTGGGAAATAAAACAACCGTTTGCGACGCTGTATTTCCGGAATATAACGAAGAATATCTGAAAGAAAATTCGGTGAAATATACGGTTTCCTTCAACGGAAAAGTTCGTTTTACGATGGATTTTCCGGTAGATACCGCCGGGGAAGAAGTCGAAAAAGCAGTCTTGGCCAACGAAAATTCACAAAAATGGATGGAAGGGAAAACACCTAAAAAGGTAATTGTCGTGCCGGGGAAGATTGTAAATATTGTTGTTTAATTCATAACGGATTTAAAGAACGTTTCAAAAAAAAGAAAAGCAACTTTTTCGAGTTGCTTTTCTTTTTGTATAACAATTAAATTACTTAACGACATTCAAAAAATCTTCGTTTGTAAAATATTTTACAAATTCCAAATCCACAGAGGCTCTCCCAGCCAAAGAAGGGTCTAAACGAACAGCCTGTCTCAGATTGGAAACCACATCGTTCGGATTATTGGTTCTTGCAGCAACAACGGCTTTCAAATAAGCGGTAATTGCATTGGGATGAGCAACGGCATTTAATGTCGAAAGCGCGTTGCTGTAATCTTTATTCAACAACTGAGCCAAAGCTGCATTATTGCTTGCCGTTTTCCCGAAAGAACCTGCCGCTTTGGAATAATTACCGCCGGCAAGATTTATCAATCCTGTCGCATTATTCAATTCGGCAACTCCGGAAGCTTTTCCCAGGAATTGTTGCGCTTTGTCCAAATCGCCTTTGGCGATGTTTATCAAACCTAAGTTCAGATTAGCTTCGGGAGAAGCGCTGATTGACAGTGATTTATTGAAAAGTGATTCTGCTCTGGAAAGATTTCCGTTCAAATAATCAATGGCGCCCAAGTTGTTATAAGCGCGATAATCGTTGGGGAAACGCTCCGTTACTTTTTTGTAAATACTTTCTTCTACGGACGGAGAATCAGCCAGTGAGGCGGCGTACAATAACTCTTCAATGTCCAAAGATTGGGGATTAGAGGAGGCCAATTTCGAAATTTCCTCATCGCTTTTTCCGATGATTTCAATGTTAGCCGTTAATCTCGAACGCCTCAACTGCGGAAGAATTTCGTCGGCCAGTACGGAATATACGGAAGAAATGTTTTTAATTTCCCTTTCCCTTTGTTCGGAATCTTTGTACATTGAAAGAACACTGAGAATCAAATTTTTATCCTGAATATTGGATTTTTCGACCAATTCTTTGAAACCTTCCCAGTCCTGGGCGGTGTAACGGGTGGTAACCGGAGCGTCCACCTTTGATTTTTTCAACTCGCTTTTCAGATATTTGTTTGTATTAGCTTCCCGTTTTCCGGCCAGTTTTTCATTCAGTTCAGCGCCGCCGTCGGGAGATGCATAAGCCGAAATTTCCACATTGATTTTTTTATTTTCAGCCTTGTCTGCATTTGCAATTAATTTTTTCCAATTGGCCAAATCCGCTTTTTTTAATTCCCCGGAACGAATTTCGGCTTGCTGGATAAGGAACATAATGTCTGCATTATGAGCTTCTTTTATTATTTTCTGGAATTTATCCGGAGCGATTGCCGGAATTTCGGAACCTGCATCTAACAGAGCAGCAGTAGCTAAAACACCTTCGCCGATTTTAATTTCAGGTAGAGAGACTTCTTTATTGCCTACTTTTGCTGAGAAAGTAAGATAAAGATCGGATTTTTGCATAGCCGGCACATAGTCGAAAGAGGATTTCAACGTCACATTACCACCCGTTTTTTGAGGGATAACTTGTCCGTTTCCAGCCACTTTTTCTCCTTGATAAGTATAAGAAGTGCCCCAAGCTTCACCGCCATCGTAACGGAGTACGGGGGTTACGACCAGAGTCGCTTTTTTATTGAACCAATTAGCTGGGAAAGTTGCATTAATCGTTACGGGAACTTTCCCTGCTACCAATTCTAAAGGCTGTGGTTCTGCCTTGATGTAATCGGACGCAAGAGGTTTAAGGCTGGAAGAACATGCAACCAGAAAACCTGCCGTTACAGCTAAAATAAATGAATAAAGAACAATTTTTTTGTACATAATTCTAACAAAATTTTTAATAATTAATAAATGAAATTTATATGGATTTTTGTGTGTTCAAAAATTTAGGCAAATATACATTTTAAAAATTGATTTTTGACTAAGTAAGTAATTATTTTTAACATATTAATAAATAATTTTTTTGGAATAGGTCTTATTTGACCATATTA
>JAITCT010000103.1 GCA_031282925.1 Dysgonamonadaceae bacterium
CCCAGTTCAAACGATATAAACCGCTGGGAAGAACCGACCATCGCTCCGTTGAGGAAAGCAAACAGGACGACAATGCCATCGACTACGCTGCAAATCCCGAAATCGTCTATGCCCAGCACGGCCAGCACGAGGCGGGAAATGTAAAGTCCCGCCGCCATCATGACAAACATCCGGGAATACAGCAGAAGGGTGTTGCGGGCAATTCGCCTGTCTCTGTCTCTTTCCTGCGGCCTCATTATTTCCTGCGCCTCATTTTTTCGATTATCTCCGCGTCAATGGCCGGGTCAAACTTCCGCGCAAAAAAATCGCCGGAAGCCGCAATCCGGTCGTAATCTTCCATCCTGAGTGTCCGGGGAAATTCGGGGCCTGATTCCCAGTCGATATACCGCTTGTCGTTATCGGTAATTATTTTGGAAGCGCAGCCGGAATGCATGGCCAGGGTAAGGAAATAAATTTCATCGGCATTCCGCGTGTGCCTGAACTGTTTGAGGAAAGCGGGATGCGCCGCCGTATAATCCAGAATGTATTTCACAACTTCTTTTGAAAAATTAAACCACTGCCCGCCGCCGTAATATTTCACCGGAATCAGTTTCCGTTTCAATCCGGTCAAACGCTGGAATTTGCGGAACAGGGCGCACAATACGTTATAAAAATTCTTTTTCCCCCGGAAAGTCGGTTCCCAAAACAGGGTTAAACGGTCCAGGCCGCCGTTCAAAGGAAAATCGTCCCGCGGCAGTTCGGCGCAATCAACATAATTCAAATCCGGATTTTCCGCAATCTCCGCTGCAATTTCCCGGGCGGGACGGACAGGCAAATCCGCGCCGCTAATCAGGATATAATAGTCGCAGGACTGCTCGAAGGCCATTTTTAACAAATCCAGCGTGGCGTATGTCATTTGCACGCTGCCCCAGCGGATTTCATACCTTTTAATCACCCGGACATTCTTTTCGGAAGCGAACATATCGGGCGGGATATTACTTTTGGCGTCAATGTGTATAAAAATATCAAAATCCGCTTTTAGCGAATCAACTAACCGTTTGACTTCTTCCGGATGATTATGTACTAACAGTAAAACAGATGCTTTCATAATAATGGTGAACGGTGAACAGTGAACGGTGAAGATCCGTTTCACTGTTCACCTCGGATATTAGCTGTTTATGGTAATGGGGGCAAAAGTAATACTTTTTTTTGAAAAGCAATTTTTGGGGTATATTTCAAATTGTCGCACCAACGGGGCTTCACAACCGCGTAGGGGCGCACCCGTGTGTGCGCCCCTGCGTAATTCGTAATTTCCCCTAATTGTCAATTATCAATGGCGTTGTTGCAGCGATAAAAAAAGGGTTTATGGACTGTCTTTGTATTGCATAAAAGCAAAGAACAGATATAATGAACACAGGCCTCATTCCACTATCGGTAATATACCGCCTGCCAAATGCTTAAACAGGTAACGAATTATTTGACTTTACGGCAATGACGCAGCCGCAACAGTCTGCAATGCACCCTGCCTGTTTCAATATTTGCTGTCTTAGAAAAAAAGTATTACTTTTGGCGCTTCAAAAAATAATGCAATATAAAAATCAGAATGTTATGAGCGAAAAAGTAAGATATTCGGACGCTGAACTGGAAGAATTCCAGGCCATCATCACGGAAAAATTAAATATGGCCAAACGGGATTACGAATTGTTGAAAGAAACAGTGATGAATACAGGCGGGAATGACATTATCGATACTTCGCCTACTTTCAAAGTCCTGGAAGAAGGCGCGGCTACGCTTTCAAAGGAGGAAGCCGGCCGCATGGCGCAGCGGCAAATGAAATTTATCCGGAGTTTGCAGGCTGCACTGATTCGCATAGAAAACAAAACGTACGGAATTTGCAGGGAAACCGGCAAATTGATTCCCAAAGAAAGATTACGCGCCGTTCCCCACGCTACTTTAACGATTGAAGCCAAACAGGCTCAAAAATAAGCCTATGAGTCCGTTAAAGAAAGGTTTTTGGGCTGCGGCAGTCATCCTGCTTATCCTGCTGATTGACCAGATTATTAAAATCAGGGTTAAAACGAGTATGGCGCTGTTTGATACTGTTGCCGTTGCCGGCTGGTTTAACATCCGTTTTATCGAAAACAACGGCATGGCGATGGGGATAGAGGTAACGGGTAAATTATTCTTGTCCATATTCAGGATAATCGCCGTGGTTGCCATCGCTTATTATATTTGCCGGCTGATAAAAAGGAATTTCAAATTGTCCTATATTTTATTTGTATCCATGATATTTGCCGGAGCTGCCGGGAATATTGCGGACAGTATTTTTTACGGCGTTATTTTCAGCGAAAGCACTCCGGCGCAAATCGCCGTCCTTTTCCCGCCGGAGGGGGGATACGGCGCGTGGTTGCAGGGAAAAGTCGTAGATATGTTTTATTTTCCCCTTTTTTCGTTTACATGGCCCTCCGGGATACCTTTCCTGGGCGGAAGCCGGTTTGAATTTTTCAAATATATCTTTAACTTTGCCGACGCTTCTATCAGTGTAGGGACTGCTGTTTTGCTGTTATTTTACCGGAAAGATTTCTCTTTAAGTTTTGAAAAGCAGTGAAGATTAAATACTGGATTCCGCTCTTTTTCCTGTCCGCTTTTTGCTTTGCCTGCGACAATCGTCCGTCCCGTGTTTTATCCGGCAAAAAAATGGAGTCCCTGCTGTTTGACATGTATATTGCCCAGGCTGAAATAGACAACAACCATAACGTTTTTTCGGATTCCGCGCGCAAACATGATCTGTTAAATGCGGTTTTCCGGAAACACGGGATTACACAGGCGGATTTTGATTCTTCTTTGGTGTGGTATTCCGATAATTTGGAGCAGTATGTTAAAGTGAATGAAAAAATAATCCGGCGCTGTGCGGAAATGGCCGAAGACCTGAAAACCAGGCAGATAGAAAATCCAGAAATGCTGATTGCGGAAGAAACCGGCGTTGTGTATCCGGTTAAAAACCGGACTTTTTTCCTGCGGAAAACGGATCTTCCCCAGCGTGTGTACACTTTTCAAGCCGACACGGTTTTGCATGAATATAACGGCGCTTACGATTTGCGGTTTTGCGTATTGGGACTTCCGCCGGAAATTCGGCCTGCAGTAACGTTTTGCGTTCAATGCGGGGATACGGCGATAGTGAAGCGCGATTCTGTCCGGGGAAACGGATTTTTTACCGTGTCTGTCAGCGTACTTTCTGCGAAGCCGGTCAGCCGGTTATACGGTTCGATTTATTTTCCTGAAATTGATTCCGATATAACGCTGTTTTTCAATCATTTTACTTTGTCCCGTAAATTATGAACCGGCTTGCAAATTCTGCCGGCAAAAATTCAATTTCATAAGGCAAAAAGTGATTTTCTGCCGGCAACAATGCAGTTTCTGCCGGCAACATTTCATTTTCCCTCAGTTGGTGCGAGGCTGTGCCTCGCACCGTCTATCCTGACAGGTTCAACCTGTCAAAATAATTGCGACAAGACAGAACCTTGTCGCAACAAAGGAAGCGGCATCTCATAGAGATGCATAGTTCGGTAGAAAATGAATGTATCCGTCCCCAACCGGCATCTCGTAGAGATGCAACATTATTTCCGCAAGCATAATAACCTCGGTCTGCATAACTGACGTCATGCGGGATGCTGCACGGAATCAATCCTTTCTACCGGGCTTTAATTCCTGACGGGATTGATTGCAATGAAAAAAACAGCACCTCAAAAAAAATTAACCTTAAAATCAAAAACGCCGCGACTCACGGCGCAGCGTTTTCAAAATTATTTAACTGATTTAAACATGTTTGAATCTGAAATTCAAACTGTTGCCTGATGCAATCAGTGCAGAGCCACTTTTTTCACCCAGCCCGAACTGCCCTTCACAATAAGGACGCCTTTCGGGAAAGTTGAAACAAATGCCTTTCCGGCCGGCTTGTCAAGGCTGTAAAGCAGCTGGCCGCCGGCGCTGTAAACGCTGACCCGTTCGGCTGCAGGCGTACTTACATGCAGCGACTGATTGCTCACATAGACCTGTACGGACGAACCGTCCACAAGCTGGATGCCCGTATGAGGATTGCTGGTTACCGCTACGTTGTAAGTCTTCTTTGTTGTTTCGTCTTCGGCGGTTACAAGAATCCTAAACGTAGAATCGCCGGCCAGACTGTGTTTACGGTTGCCCGCAACATCTGCCTTCTCATGGTTCGCTACCGCAATAAAATCAATAGACTCCAGTTCACTCGGAACGATAACCGTATATGCTGTAATAGCGGGATCAAAAGCGGGATCAAGTTCAAAGCCGGGTACGGCAAGGTACGACAGAGTAGCGTCGCTGCTCGGGTGGAGCAGATTGAATTTGTAGGTCCTCGTTACTACGTCTTCTCTGTCTACAGAAGTTACCCTAACTACATAAGAATACACACCGTCAGTGATTTGCCATGATTCAAACGTGCGGAAATAACCCGCTGCCTTTTCTTGTATTTCCGGTTTAACATCTTCTATGTTAATACTCTTCGGAACATTAATATTGAACTCACTTTTATCTCTAAGGGCATCCTTATCAAATTCCGCTTTGCCCAACCCCCAGTCGAAACGAGCGGATAGCAGGTTCGGATTCCATTTCACCTTTATTACTCCCGTATAGGATTTTACGAGAGAGGGCTCTTGAGCCCATACAGAAACCGTGAAAGGTTTTACCCCGCCTATTTCGTAGGTATTACCTGCTAATGAAATATTCTTACGGTACTTTTCAGCAGTAATTTTAGTCCAATCCAGAATCGTAGCAGTGGTGTCTTCAAGCGTAGCCCATGCAAAAACGGTTGGGACGGTATAGCCCACAGCCCCAGCCGCAGTCGTGTAGTACCCTGAGATGGTGTCGCGAGTAAAGTCAATGAGATTATTGCCATCTAAATCAGTACTTAAACGTAAATCTTTCAATCGATTATTGTTGCTGGATACACGTATCACGTAGATTGTATCCTTCAAGCCTTTTTTTACCGTCCTCCCATCATCGAAGATGGTGCGTATTTTTGCATCAATGTCTTCAGGTGCAGAAACAAGAACCCTGAGGGACCTGTCTTTGCTGTCTGTCCTCATTACCACAGCTTCCTTACCTGCTTTCTCAAAATTATCCTTATCATAGTATTTATAGCCAGCCGTAAGCGACTCCAACCAGGGAGCGGTTGCTTTATATTGCAGCGTGTCCTCCCAAAAACCAAGTTTCCCGGAATTGCTCGCATAGATGGGATAATGCACATCGGGATTATTCTTGTCATACAGATAAATATCACTTAACATGAGACTGGTTGTATCT
>JAITCT010000157.1 GCA_031282925.1 Dysgonamonadaceae bacterium
TCGCCCGTCACATCCAAAGAAAGGTGTCTCTCTCCTGAAGAAAACCTGTAATTAAGGGAATCAAGCGTACTGAAACTCAAATTAAAAACGCCGGATGCATCCCTGTAAAGTTCATCGCGAAACTTGGCGGTATCTCCCTCATTTTTCACCGAACGTACAACAAACTTACCGTCCTCATTAACGGATAACCATCTGTACAGTTCTTTCTTTTGCTTGGGGAACGAATCGTTCCTCGAAACATCATTGACAAACTTTTTAGCCAGACCGCTCGTATCGGCAAGAATTCGATATCTTGACTGAGCGTTTGTCTGAAAAGCCATCAATACTCCAATTGCTAAAAGCAAAGTAAACAATTTTCTTTTCATAAAAATATGTTTAATAAATAAGTTAAAAATAGTAAATAAACTCCTATACTCAAAATATGCATTTTTACATTTTTCTCCACTGGGACACGAAAACCGTATCCCGCAATTTGAAGGTAAACCAAAAATGTGTTACAAAGTAACAACATTTTTTCCAAACAGGCAAGTAAATCAACCGTTTTTTTCGGGTTTTTGTACCAAAGCAGGGGGTTTCTGTACAAAACCCCCTGCTTTCGGTACGAAACACATATTTAGTGAAGAGTGAAACAATCCGGGGAATTGAGAATGGAGAATAACTTTGTTGCAACGGAGCTACGAATACAAATTATCCGTAGCCTCGCAGCCGGTTTTGTTTAAGCCACTTTGTAAGAATCGGGCATACCCGTCTCTCTAAAAGGTATTTAATAACAGGCATTTCAACTTTACTTCTGCCGTTTGATTTGCTGCCGTGCGGGCTTTCAGGTCGCCTCTGAAAATCATTTTATACCTGAACATCACCGTCTCATTCAAGCTGCGCTGATGACAGCCCTGTACTTCTTTCCTTTTGGGCAGTCCGTTCTGCTGTATATGCCTGACCGCCTTATTGCGTTGAATCAGATGAGCAGTCAGGGGGTCTTCCCTTTCGGATTGCCGGACAGCGGCATTCTTCAGCGGTGGGATAACCCCCTGATTCGTTCGTACTCCTCAATGCAGCCCTGCATCCGATGGGCAGGGGTTTGCGACAGTAATGTTGAATTTGTCATTTTTTTCGTTTTTACACGTTAGTTATAAAGACAGCAACATGTAACGAATTATTTGACTTTTACAGCAATGACGTGGTGCGGCTAAACAATACCTCCGCCCGATATTCTTCAGTGCTGCCTCTCAGTCGGGCTTAACTGCTGCTTGCCCTACCCTGCTGTCAGAGTGCAGGGTTTTAAAGAATCTGTTTCGGCTCACGGGAGAGGAAAGTTTGCTCGTTCAGGACTGTACGACGCCGTATTGCCGCCAAAAAAACCAGATGACCAGCGGCAGTACCGCTACAGATTTACGAGATATTTTGGTATTGCAATTGACAAGTAGCTGCCTTTAGTCTTTATCTGGCGTTAGTCGAAGAGTCAGACTTCAAAACAACGGCTTTGGATAAAAAAAGGTATTATTAATTAAAACCGGTTTATATCGTCTTTCGCCGCATTTTCACCTCTGTATTTCTTTTTGTAGCTGTTGAACATACAGACGACCGACAACCGGACATAGCGGGTTTCCCTCTTTTTGTCAATAATCATTTGTAAATTATTAACCTGCATATCATTTCCAATTCCAACCCAGTTGAAAACATCATAAACATCCAAATTGAACCGGAAACAATTGTTGAAAAATGATTTACGAAGGCTCAAGTCAAGCTGTTTATTTCCCTTTATCCCGGTCAGGTAGTAATAATAATCATTGTAATATTTGAAATTGCAGGAAAAAATAAATGATGACGGCAATACAAAATCGTTGTATGCCTGAACTGTATAATTGACCCGGCTATAATCCATGCTGTTTCCGTTATAACCGGCCGAAAAATAAGGCTTACATACATTCACCGTGTAATTGGGTTGCCAAAAGGCAATTTTCTTACTGAAATTTAATGTCATATTCAATTCCCGGTATGCCGGATAATTAGTGTAGGTTGTTAAAACGGAGCTTGAATTTTCCTGCTGTTCTTCGGAATAAAAACCAATGGGATTTTTCTCATAACTGTATCCGATATTTAGAAGAAACATTTTATACATGGCCTGAATTTCGGTATCATAAATGTCCGTCTTTTTCAAATACGGATTCCCTTTTTGCAATAAAAACCGGTTGATATATACCGTAATACCGTTCAGTTCCGCAAAACCCGGGCGCTTGGTTCGTTTGTTGAATGCAAGGCTTAAATCCACATTCTTTATTTTCTTTGAAACGGATAAGTTCGGATATATATCATTGTATTTCCGGTCGATAACTACCGTTTGCACACTGTCTTTCGTATATTTTTCACCTGTAAACTCGTATCTGAAACCGGCATTGAACTGTATATCTCCGAATGTATTGGCATAGGTAATAAAAAACGCCGATTTTTGTTCGTGATTGAAAAAAATATCATTCCCGATATATCCTTCCGGATTCAATATGCTGCCGTTGCCCCTGATACAGTTGTACTCTCCGCCGAATTCCCACAAACCTGCGGTATGATAACTGTTTGTCAATTTACCGGCATATAAATCGTAATCGGTTATGCTGAAAGTCTTGAGGGTTCTGTTTTCCGAACCGGAAATTTCTTCGGTAAACTGGGTCCTGTCGTTGAGGTTTTTCAGACAGTCAAAATCAAGCCGGACAGAAAATTTCTCACTGAGATCCCCGTTATAAAACGCATTAAACAAATGTTGAGGACTGTTTTCATCCATGTATGTTTGCGAATGCAATACATCGTACGGTGCGCCGTTTAAATAAGTCGAGGAATTTGTTGTCATCACCGGACTGCAGTATTGAAAACTCTTGAATTGATATTGCCCCCCTATACTGTGCTTGTCATTGATATTCCAGTCAATTCCGGCAGACGCCTGTTGTAAATTAACGGATGCGGCATAAAAAGGCGTCAACATGCGGTGTTCCCAAATTGTATCAGGCCGGTATAATTGAAAATAGTAATTTTCCTTTTCTATGCCTAATTGGGTATACTGGTGGTCGTAAGAGACAAACAGATTCAGGTTCTTTGTTGTATATGAAACGTTTATATTTTCATTATCTCCAAAATATTTTGCCTGCCTTATTCTTCCGGTAACTTGCGCCGCCCATCCGTTTTGTTTCTGTTTTGTCTTGATCAGGAGAACCGCCTGCCCTTCGGTGTCGTATTTGGCTCCGGGATTGGTAACCAGTTCGATGGTTGATATATCCGATGATTCCAGCCGTTCCAGTTCCTGACTGTCCTGCACTTTCTGGTTATTGATATAAACGACTGGCGTACCTTTCCCGAATACGGTTATGCCGTCATCCGTCATTGTAACGCCCGGAATATGTTGTATGACATCTGCGGCTGTGCCCAAACTACCGAGTAAACTCGTGCTTACACTGGTTATCAATCCGTTGCCGCCGAGTTGGAAGGTCGGCGTTTTCGATGTAACTACCGCTTCTTGCAGCATATTTGCCGCAGGTGTTAATGTAATTGTACCGGTGTTTGTTGTTTCCTGCAAGACAGAAACTTTTTGGAAATAATCTTCGTATCCGATATAAGATATTTTCAGGATATATTCCCGTTTATCCTGTTTTTCCAGCAAAAAATTGCCATGCTCATCGGTATATGTACCGGCGACAAATGTTGAATCGGGGGAAGACAATAAGATGGCATTGGCATATTCCATGGGTTGGGAATTGTTGTCCAAAATTGTGCCGGTAATGCTGTTTTGTGAATAAATCAGGGAAGTATTTAGTAATGTTATTAGTAGGAATTTTGTTGTCATTTGAGTTGATATTATTAGCGGGTGTATTCATCCATATACTATGTTATTTTTTCATTATACCCGATTCGGTATCGCTGTTGTCAAGTTGTTTACGGGAAGTATTGTACTCCCGTCCGAAGGAGAATACATAAGCAAAGCGGATGCTAAACACATTTCCGTTATCCCTGTATGTAATTGTCCGGAATTGACCGGTATGAGCCGATTTGACTTCAAACTGATTTTTCAGCGCACTGAAAAAAGGATTCCATGTGTTGATTCCGATTACCCACCGGTTGTTTTTTACATACTGCAGTTGCATGGTTACGTCCGGTGCATAGTATGAATAGCTTTCTCCATACAGGCTTTTCGTTTTTGTTTTGAAATTACCGGAAAAGGAAAAATTTTTATAGAATGCGCTGATATTGGCAAATGCGTAACCGGATGTTAATTGATGATTGTATTCGTGTCCGTTGCTGTGTTGCGACAGTATTCCCCCGCCCGCCGAAAAGCGGAGGATATTCCACAAAGTTCCGACGGTAACCTGCGATTCTACCTTGAACTGCTTCCAGTTTTTTTGATTTTTATCTGTTTGTATCAGCTTTTCCGAATCATAGTAAAAACTTTCCATAATCGGATTTTTCAGGTATTGGTAATTCAATTCCGTACTGAACGAGATTTTCTTTTTATTGAAATTGTATGCCAGCGCATTAGTGTAATAATGATATGGTTTTAAATCCGGATTTCCCTTTGAAATCTTGATACTGTCCATAAACAGTTCCACGTCGCTCAGTTGAGAAAGGCTCGGATTGCTGTTCAAGACCCTGAAGCGGTTCGTAACCGTATGGTTATCGTTTATCGCATATTTCAAAGAGACCGACGGGCGGAAATTGTAATAGTCGAATCTTTTGTTCGTTTCACTGAAAGAGGAACGGCTCAAGCCTGCGCTAATGCTGAAACCGAATTTTTCTATTTGAGATGCAAATTCGCTAAACAGATAAGTGTTCGCCTGATTCATATTTGTTTCCGCATGACTGCTTCCGCTGTAAATGTTATTGGAATGTGCCTGCAAATGCCGAACGCCGGCGCTTAATTTGCCGTTTTCGCTTAGTTGATTGGAATAAATGCCTTCAAAAATGGCAGAACGCTTCTTTCCATTGACGAAAACCTGATAATTAATTAATGGCTTATCATTTTCATTTTGAGAAAAACAGGTTTTGTTTTCTTCGTTCCACAACGTTCCAACCCAGTTGAAAACAAGTTCCTGGTTGTTTTTAATTTTCCTGTGATAGTAAATATCCAGGACAGGCCGGTTATACGGATTGGATGCTTTTCTTTCCGTAAACAGGACATGGTTGTTCAGTGAATTGGTTTCGTACCCTGCCCGGTTGTCGGAATGTTGCGGTAGAAACTCGGTTTTGAACGCAACATTGAATACCGAACGGTTGTCCGGCTGCAATTGATAATTGGCCGTTACGAGATGTTGCGTATAATTGTAAGGCCGGTCTATCCCCTGCTGCGTCCGTTCGTATTTTGTTCCGTCGGATTTGTAGAACCAGTCCGTTCCGTCATCCCTGGTTTGGCTGTAATTGCGGTAGCCCAGGAACCAGGTGAGTTCAAATTCGGAAGATTTTGTATTGAAAGCCGCACTCAGCGAGTTATTGGACAGGCCGGTCGTTACGGCGTTGGACAAGTCGGTGTAAACGTATCCGCCTGTCTCCGCATGAACGGTAACGTAGTTGATAACCGCTTCAACGCCTTCTCCTCCGTAGGCCGCAGTGGGGGAATCGTAATATTCGACTCTCAATATTTTCTCCGGACGCAAAGACATAATGCGCATGAGGTCTGCTCTTACATTATTGATACGTAACTGAATAACGCCTCCGTTTATTTTTTGCACCGTTAAGTCCACCGGATTTACATATACGCCCCGGATGGCAAGCGCGCTCAGCAGTTCAATGCCGTTGTTTGCAATCTGTTTCTGGAACTGTGTAGGGAGGTAAGTTTCATTATCGGTTTTTTGGATGACCCGCTTTCCTTCAACAACCAGTTCCTGAATATTTATCGCATTGGAAGCCAATGTCAGGTTGCCCAAATTGACGTTTCCGCCTGTTTCCGGAACAGGTACGGACAACGGTTCAAAACCGAGAAAGGATGCGTTGAGTACATATTTTCCGGCAGGCAAATCTTTCATCTCGAATTTTCCGTCCATGTCCGAAAGGACGCTTTTCATAATCATTGTGCTGCTGTCAATAACGCTGACAAACGCGGCTTCGAGCGGCTGATTATCAGTTAACAGGATTCTTCCTCTAATATTTATTTGGGAGAACACGGACAGGGTTGTGCAAAAAAAGCACGTTGTCAGAATTAATTTGTTCATGATTTTTGAATTATTTTTTGTTGATGCAAAAATACTTTGTTTTTTTCGCTGTATTGCTACACAAAAGTGTAGTATCTCCTAAAATCTACCCTTTTGTGTAACGAGTGGGTAAACTTGAACTGAGAGTGTGTGCTTCTTTCTGTTTCGAACCGCACAGAGTCAAACTTATTTTTACATATCGTATGCGCTTTACTAATCGCATCCTCAATAGTCATAACTATACACAAATTCAATTTTTTAACGATTTTTTCCAAACGTTTTTCCAAACTTTCATTGACTTCAAAAATATTAATGTCCAATTCTTTATAAGTTTGACAAAGCAGTTTTTCAGATTCGCTGCGATATATTTCACTCGTTGGACGATGACCATCCGGCACAAATGGAAATTCGACCGGCAAATGAATCAAAACATCATAATGGCTTTTTGTATATTGTTTTACTACATGCCCAAATGCAGAGATATTTCTTTCAAAAACAAACCATTCGGGAGAAAACAATTTCTTATGCAACCTTATCTTCCATGGTTTTTCCGAAGGATTAAGCCCTGTCATCATCCTTGTTGTGCCATAAATCCATTCCTGCAAGGGACAACCATCAGAAATAAAAGACCCATTTATATTTTTCTCCGTAACAATTCTTTCCGTGAATCTTCTCATCCCTAATTCCATCAGTTCATGAAAGTTACATTTTTCCAATTTTTTACCCGGAAAGGCATTCGGTAATATTTCCCGCATAGTTCTGGCGTGAGTAACCGTGATGCCGGTTAAAAAACTCAACGCAAGAGCCGTTGTCGTTTTTCCTGTTGAATATGTTCCGTTTATTGCAATTTTCATAACTGTAAATTTTAAATCTATTTGACAACGTCCTGTTTAGCTCTTTCCAGTGCCGATTGTGGAGATACTTTGGGATTGAGAATGATTTTCCCCAGAATATCCGTTACAACAGATTCCTTGTTAATCCGATAGACTTTTTCACAGTTTTCGATCAGTTCCTCAAGTTTGTTGTCAATATTAATCAATGAGATATTGTTGCTCTTCTGATCGTTACGGATGTGAATAGTACAGTCATATTCCTTGACGGCGTATTCTGTTATGATTCGCTTCATCCCGGCAATCATGAATTGCTGTTCTTTCTTTTCCCGTTTACCGCAAACAAATAAATCGACAATCGCTTCCATATCCGCCAATTCGTTAAAGACGCTTCCATTTGAAATATATTGCTTGCATTGCTGTTCTGTTTTTATTCTTTCGGTAAAAGATGCGATGGCATATAAAAACAGTTCTTGCCGGTTACAGTTGATCAATTCATTATTCCATCCGTATTTAATTGCCTGAATGGAATAGGTGGTCTGCCTGACAATATCGTAGCCTGTGAGATATGATAAGGCTTGCGTCAGTATCATTCTATCCTGCTTGTTTACTCCGGTAATTGCAATTTTGTTCATTTTTATTTTTGTTTCACGATGCAAATTTACATTGTTGAAATTACCTGCTAAAACGGATTTTTGCGGTCGTGTTTTCAAACTATTGCATTATTCCGTAAAATACGAATCCCCAATTGCATGATTACGGATTTTCCGTAAATCGTTGAACTATTCTCTGTGTTTTTACGAATTTATACTGAAAATATTCATAATTTTACGGCGTTTTATTAAAAAAAAATTGCGCAATGGATGTTCAGAAACTGTTTTTTGAGATATTAAAAAGTAAATTGCCGTCAAATTACCGCATGGCGGATGTTGTGGGGGAGGTTTTGAGCGTAGGCTCCGATTCTGCGTATAGAAGAATAAGGGGAGAAAAAGAGTTGACATTAAAAGAGTTAATGGTTTTATCACAGCGTTTTAATATATCTTTGGATTCCATAACCAATTATGAATCAAATAATATACTGTTCAAATATACTCCATTGGATTTGAACGATATGAACAATTACTATACTTATATGGATGATTTGTCGAACCTGTTCGAAACCATAGCCAAATCCGTGGAAAAAGAAATCTATTTCATGGCGATGGATATTCCGGTAGCGCATTTTACACCTTTTCTCGAATTGACGTTTTTTAAAATATATACCTGGTTCAGAAGTGTAAATAAATTACAGCTCTCTTACGATGAATTTGTTTCACAATCGGATATTCCCCGTTTGTCCGCTATTTATGAAAAAATCGGGAATGCCTGTAATCAAATCCCTTCAACGGAAATATGGACAAAAAACACCATTGAACCCCTGTTGAGACTGTTGGACTACTATTCGGATTTGAATTGTTTTGAGAAAAAGGGAACACTCCCTCTCCTTTGCCACCAAATTCTTCAATTGGCGGATAATATAGAAAAATACACATTGAAGGAAGAAAAAGAATACAAGGGAAAAACGGCATTTTTCCGGATGTACTTAAGTCCTGTCGATATTATGAATGATTTCATGGTTACAAAGCATGACGGAATAAACGTTACCTCCATAAAACTTTATACGATAAACGGTATTTTCACTTCCAACGAATATTTTTGTTTGGAAGTGGAAAAATGGGTGAAAGATGCGATGACCAAATCCCTTTTTCTCAGTGGCGCTTCGGCAAGGGAACGCTTCAAGTTTTTTCGGGAAATTAAAAACAAAACGAATAATCTGCTGGAGAAATTTGAAAAGTCAATCGGTTAAAATAGTAAATATATGGTACGAATAGAAGATTTTTTTATATCATCAAACGCAGTATCAAATATTCCGGAAGAAGAATATCAAAAAATAAATGTATTAATAGATACATGCGAAGCTGTGTCGCGCATTACTTACCAAAGCCTGTATATTATTGATTACAGCAAGAAA
>JAITCT010000163.1 GCA_031282925.1 Dysgonamonadaceae bacterium
GGTGAAATATCGTTCTTACTTACCAAATCGGACACTCGATATATTTTGTTTTCACGGCAAAACAAATACTTCCCGTTTTGAGAAAACCAAAAATTGCCGATTGATTCGTGAGTATAATATTGTTTTTCTTTTGTTTGAATATTATAAACGGAAATACCGCTGGGAGAAAGATTCAAATTAGTATATAACATATAATCGTAATAGGGAATCTTTTTAATAATACTTCCGCTGTATGCTTCGGAAATATTTATTACAGAACCTGTTGTAATATCTACCCAATACAAATTTTCCCATTGTCCTGTTTTAGGTGTATAAATAACCTCATTATCTGTCGCCCAGGCAATATCATTGATTTGATAATACGCGTCCAATTCTTTTGTCAATGTAAAGTCCTTCATATCAACAATACCGAACTGCCCGGCCTGACCGATGGCTATTTCCTTCCCGTTACCGGAAATGCCGAAACAGGAAGGGGCTTTTTTCAAATCCAAACTTCTTGTTACTTTTTTTGAAACCATATCAAACGCTACAAGTTTATTCGGTTGCGCCGTCGTGTAATACAGTTTTCCGCTGGGTTTGTCGAGCCATGCGTCCGTTACGTTTCCTTCAATGCCGATAACGCTTGCGGGGTTGTCCGTGTTATTGCGGATTTTAACGGTTATGGGAATTTTCGGATTGGCTGCATCATTGGAATTTAAGTAAATGGTTGTTGATAATACATCTTCGGGCGTACGGCTACGGTCGGCGGTAAATGTTACGCTCTGCCAATGTATCGTTGCTCCTTTTGTTTGCGAACAAGTCAGCCATTCGGGAAGGTCGGTAAATTCCCAGAGTAAAATTCCGTTGCCCTGATTGGAAAAGTCCAAATCAAGTGAAGTTTCGGTTTTGCCGAAATCAAGCGCTTGGTTATATAAATTAAGATATATGCGCGGATTGCCCTCGGCGTCGACCCTGACGGTTTTCAGCGGACTCGCTTTATCGTTGCTTGCAATGACAATTTCCCCAGTCAGTTTTTCGGGGATATTTCCGGAAAAATTAAAGCTAAGGAATAAAGGCATAGCGCCTTGATACATTATACCCGACGGCATTCCGTTATTCGACTGCATATACGGATTATTTGGGGCGACATCTAATTGCAGCCATTCGGGACATTCCACTACCTGCCATATCAAAATTCCTTCACCGCTGTTAATAATCTGTAATTCCGGTTGATAATTTTCACTGAAATCTATGTTTCCCGGATATGTTTCAATCCGCGGATTACCTTCATTAATATATGCAACCTGAACAAGGTATTCTCTCCCGTTTTCGTCTTCAATTGCCAGAAAATCATTGTAAATTCCGATTGCTGCAAAGCTCTTCACTTTTTCGGCGCTGCAATTAACGAATGTAACTCCTTTGGTAAATTTCCCTTCCAAAGAGCCGACAATTAACCAGTCGGGTTTTTTAACGATCCTGAAACTTGCGTCCTTTGCATCAGGACAAATAACCGGATAATCTTCAGCATCCCAATCAGGCGAAACAACGATTGATGATTGCACATTCGCCGTTCCGTTTGCCATTTCTTCTTTCGTTAATGATTGCTCATACAAAAAATCGTTACTGCACGAGAACAACAAACCGGTTATTCCCGAAAATATTATTTTAATCAAATAAAAGCGTTTCATATTATATATAAAAGGTATTAAAAATAAAAATGTAACCCTGCCGAAAAGTTTAATCTCGACATATTGATTGATTCGCTGCTTTCGGAAGGCCGAGTTTGCAATTCACCGTTTGAATCTACGGCAGTCTGTTCCACATCTCCGATTTTGGTATAAAACACCCCGCCATTTGCCGAAACGGAAAGACACGGCAAAAGGTAGTACTCGACCGAAACGTCGAAATTTCCCGCAAACTGCCGGCTTTTCTCCAAAGAATTACTGACTAACGAATACCTGTCGCCTCTTATTTCGTCGCGATAAAACACACAACCCAGCGAAAGCGATTCATTAAAAGCAAAACGCCGCTTTTTATCCAGCCATTGCCTGAAAAACAGCGAAGGCGCGATATAGTTGAAATAAAAACTTTCTTTCTCTCTCTTAGCATAATACATAGGAATATACGAATACAGGTAACTATCCGTATACAACGGATTCAACATATTCAACTCGGCCCTGGAAGCAAAAAGCGAATACTTCGCCCCAACGCCGAAATTTTCATTAAGCAGCAGATAAAAATCAGCACCCAGATGAATACCGTTTTTCATTCCGCTGAGATATTGATCTATATCCCCGGACGACGGAACAATATAAGACAATCCCTTCCTCATGTCGGAAAATGACGAAAGCAAATACCCGTAGCCGCCTTCGACACTGATTCTGAACGGTTTTGAAGGCAACGAAATAAAAGGGTTCTTCTTTACCGTTTGTTCCGGCAACAGTTGCGAATCCCTGAAATACTCGTTCACTTGGTCGGCCGAAATAAATTTTCCCACCGTCCGCCCGTCGTTCAACGTCTGTTCATAATTGATTTTTCCTGCCGAAATGTCCAAAATCCGGCACAAAATAGTATCGCCGTTTGCAGTAACAATTTTATCCTGCGCCATTCCCGCACAGCAAAAGGGACTCATTAACAAACATAAAATAATTGTTTTTTTCATCGCATATTTATTTTAATTATACGCGCGCAAAGGTACTGCATATTTACCGGATTTCATAAAAACAATCTTCTACATTGGGTGCACAATTTTTTAATTACGAGTTACGAATTACGAGAAGATTAAACAGCGATGATAGAACATGTTTTTGGTTGCGCCGGACGCATAGCCGGCTATGCACCGGATGCATAGGTGGCTATGCCGCGGACGCATAGGTGGCTATGCGGCGGATGCATAGGTGGCAATGCGGCGGATGCATAGGTGGCAATGCGCGTAAAGCCGGCTATGCTTAATACGAACAATCCCCGGTTGGTGCGAGGCTGTGCCTCGTACCTTTTATCCCGACAGGTTCAACCTGTCAAAATGATCATTTTCAATTGTGTTTATAAAAAAAGCCGTTTGCCAATGCACAAAACCATATCGCATACAATATAATAAGGTAATAAGGCCAGGGAATTTTAATGATTAACACGCTTTTGCTACTGAGGTTGTTTTGTTGGAGAGAATAAGGTGAAAATGAGGTTTATACCCAACCGGCAAATGCAGTTATATCCTTGTTTTTACCTTATTTGAATAACAAAACCTGAGGTTGTTTTGGGTGTATTTCAAATTGTCGCGCCCTGTCATTGGCTCCATAACCGCACTGCGACAATTTGAAATGCACCTTCTACATTTCCAGCCGCAGCCCCACATTCAGCCCAATAACGACCGGACGCTCGGTACGGGCGCTGACAGGTTGTTTATTATCAAAATAATAACTGATTGCAGGCTCGAAATAAACGCTGTAATTCCGGTAAATCCTGTAATCGATTCCCGGCGCAAAAGAGATGGAATATTGCAAGCCGCTGATTTTTTCACTGTAAACA
>JAITCT010000175.1 GCA_031282925.1 Dysgonamonadaceae bacterium
GACATTTGTATTGAAATGAACTCTTTGAGCAAATCGCAAAACATGCCGGGCTGGCGCATCGCCATGCTTGCCTCCAACGCGCAGTTTGTCCGGTGGGTTTTGAAAGTGAAAAGCAATATTGACAGCGGACAGTTCAAACCGGTGATGCTGGCGGCGGCGAAAGCCCTGCAAGCTCCCAAAGAATGGTATGTGTCCATGAATGAAGTTTACCGGAGGAGGAGAAAGATTGCCGAAGAAATCATGCACACGCTCGGTTGCCGGTTCGACCCGAAGCAGTCCGGCATGTTCCTCTGGGGAAAAATTCCCGATAAATACATGGACAGCGGGGAATTGGCGGACAGGATTTTGTACGATGCCCGCGTTTTCATTACACCCGGATTTATTTTCGGCAGCAACGGGAACAGTTACATCCGTATTTCGCTTTGCTGCAAAGATGAGAAATTGCAGGAAGCGCTTGAAAGAATTAAGAAGTTAACGAGTAAACGAGTTGACAAGTAAACAAGTTAACAGGTGAACGGGAATTGCTGCGTATCGTTAACTCGTTAACTTGTCAACTTGTTTACTCGTCAACTAAAAATAAAAACATAAACGATGGAATTAGAATCAATTTTGCTGCCCGGCATGAGTGATAAGCGGCCGGTTATTATCGCCGGCCCGTGCAGCGCGGAAACAGAAGAACAGGTGATGACAACCGCCAAAGATTTGGCAAAGAGAGAAATCAAAATTTTCAGGGCGGGAATCTGGAAACCCCGTACAAAACCGGGCGGATTTGAAGGCGTCGGTTCGGAAGGACTTGCCTGGCTGCAAAAGGTAAAGCGGGAAACCGGCATGTACACGGCTACGGAAGTTGCCAATAAAAAACATGTGTTTGAAGTTGTCAAGCATGGGATTGATGTTATTTGGATAGGCGCGCGCACTTCCGTCAATCCTTTTGCGGTTCAGGAAATTGCCGAAGCCTTGCAGGTTGCAGGCTTTATGGGCGCTGTGCTGATTAAAAATCCGGTGAATCCCGATTTGGAGCTGTGGATCGGCGCTATCGAAAGGATTTACAACGCGGGTATCAGGAAAATCGGCGTCATTCATCGCGGGTTCAGTACTTACGACAAAAAACTGTACCGCAATCTTCCGCAGTGGCACGTCCCGATTGAACTGAAACGCAGGATTCCGAACCTGCCGGTTTTTTCCGATCCGAGCCATATCGGTGGAAGGCGCGAATTAATCGCTCCTATCAGTCAGCAGGCTATGGATTTAAACTACGACGGCCTGATTATCGAGTCGCACTGCAATCCGGACAGCGCCTGGAGCGACAAGGACCAACAAATTACGCCCGATGTCCTTTCTTATATTTTGAGTATGCTTGTTGTCCGGGAAACGAAACAGACGACTGAAAATCTGATGCAACTCCGGCAGCAGATTGACGAAATAGACAACGAACTGCTCGGTATTTTAGCCAAACGGATGCGCGTTTCCAAAGAAATCGGTCAATATAAAAAGGAGCATGACATGCCTGTACTTCAAACCGTTCGCTACGATGAAATTCTGGAAAACAGGGTCGCGCAAGCCGAAAAAATGGGAATCGGCGCAAGCTTTATGAAAACGGTTTTGGAAGCCATTCATGAGGAATCTATCCGGCAGCAGATTGAAGTGTTGAATAAGTAAACGGGTTGACAGGCAAACAGGCCGGCGGGACGCGTTGCATTCCGCCAAAACAACAGCGTCATTAAAAAAATTTAATGAACGGGATTTTATCCATACAAAACAACAGTCGCACCCTGCGGAGGATGCTTGCCTTGCTTCCGGCAAGTCCCAAAAAACTTATTTGGCATTTGCCTTGCTTCCGGCAAGCCTTGGTTAATTCTTTTTTGAGGCGCTGTTTTTTTGTTGCAATTCATCCCGTCAGGGATTAAAGCCCGGTAGAAATGATTGGCACACCGGTTGGTGCGAGGATTTTCGTATCTTCGTTTTTTTGTAAACACAAAAAACGTAATGGAAAATTATTTAAACACGAAGACACGAAGAACAGGATACCATTAATACAAGGTTTTCATATCTTCGTGCCTTTGCGTCTTTGTGCCTTCGTGTTTACAAAAAAACGGTTAATTCTTTTTTTTGAGGCACTGTTTTTTCATTGCTATCAATCCCGTCAGGGATAAAAGCCCGGTAGAAATGATTGATTCCGCACAGCACCCCGCATGACGTCAGTTATGCGGACCGTTCGGTTCACTCCCAATCGTTGCGCTTCATTGGGGGTTATTGGTATTCAGATATGCGGACGGTGGTTATTGTGCTTGCGAAAATAATGTTGCATCTCTGCGAGATGTCGGCCGGGGACGGATACATTCATTTTCTACCGAACTGTGCATCTCTATGAGATGCCGTTCCCATGTTCATCAACGTACATGCCTGAAAAAAATAGCACCTCAAAAAAGGCACAAAGACACGAAAATCATGTATTAACCTTTTCTTTGTGTCTTTGTGCTTTCGTGTTTAAATAATTTTCCATATTATGTAATGACACGACTAATTTTTTCAAATTTCTCA
>JAITCT010000022.1 GCA_031282925.1 Dysgonamonadaceae bacterium
TTCTGCTTAATCGGGATAACTTGAAAAATTAAAGAGGTTGTTGACAGTTGATGTTTCGACAACCTCTTTTCTTTTAAACAATTCAAGTGTAAAAATCAAATAATTCATTTAGTGGAATGGGGTTTGTGTTCATTATTCGATTTGGGGATTTCACAATTTGTCGGAGAACAAAAACATGGAATTATTCAAACAGGCAAGTTTGATTTTTCTTTTTAATTTACCGGTAATAACCGGTAAAATCCGGTTTGCTTTTTGCAGATTTCACAGAATACAGGATTTGACGCGCAGGTAACCGCTTTCCTTTCCGGTTAAAATGAAATGTGGCAAAAATGCAATGCTGCGATTTTTGCCGCATTTTAACTCCGGCCGGTGCGAGGCTGTGCTTTGTGCCGGCTATTTCGACGATGATCAAGCGCACACACGGGTGCGTCCCGATGATACATGACGCGCTGGGTATAACCCTCATTTTTATCTTATTTTCCCCAACAAAACAACCTCAGTAGCAAGAGCGTGTTAATAATTAAATTCCCTGACTTTATTACCTTATTATATTGTACACGGTATGGTTTTATGCACCGACAAACGACTGTTTTTGTAAACACAATTGAAAATGATCATTTTGACAGGTTGAACCTGTCGGGAGGGCGTAGTGGCGCACATACGGGTGCGCCACCAATGATACATGACGCGCCCGGTTTGGGTATAAACCTCATTTTTACCTTATTTTTTCCAACAAAACAACATTCGGCGGAGCCAATGACTGGGCGCGACAAATTGAAATACACCCTGTCCGTTTGGTTGATGAGATAAAAAACCTTACATTTGTCTCGGAAAAGTCTTAAAATCAAGTGGCGAAATTTTTGTTTATAGTTCAAGGCGAGGGAAGAGGGCACATTACGCAAGCCATGACCCTGAATGATATTCTGTCGGAAAACGGACATGAAGTTGTCGCTGTTTTGGTCGGAAAGAGTAACCGTCGGGAACTTCCGGCGTTTTTCACTCAAAAATTCGGCGCCAAAATATTTCTTTTCGACAGTCCCAATTTTCTGCCTGCTTCCGAAAACAAAAAGACCAATATTTGGGCAAGCATTGTTTATAACCTGTTCAAAGTCGGGGCTTACGTTGAAAGTATTGTTTTTATCCGTATGCAAATAAGAAAATTCGACGCCGACGCTGTCGTTAATTTTTACGATTTGATGGCAGGGTTGACTTACCTGCTTTTCCCCCCGAAAATACCCTTCTTTTGCATTGCACATCAATATATTTTCCTGCATCCCGAATACCGGTTCCCGGATACGAACAAAATCGAATTGCAGATGCTGAAGTTTTTCACGCGGCTCACTTGTGTCGGGGCATTGAAACTGTTGGCCTTATCAACGAAAAAGATGCCGGATATTCCCGAACGCCGTATTTTTGTGGTACCCCCGTTGTTGCGGAAAGACATTCTGGAAACGCAGGTCAGCAACGGATATTATTTACACGGGTATATGTTAAACGATACTTATGCCGAAGGCATTATCCGGTTTCAGGAGGAGCATCCCGATGTTTTCCTGCATTTTTTCTGGGACAGGAAAGGCGCGGGAAAGGAAACGGTCATCAACGACCACCTGTCTTTTCACAGTTTGAACGATAAATTGTTTATCGAATACATGGCCGGATGCAAAGCGTATGCTACAACTGCCGGATTTGAGTCGGTGTGCGAAGCAATCTATATGGGGAAACCGGTTTTGGTAGTGCCTACGCATATCGAACAGGCTTGCAACGCTTTTGAAACTTCGCAACTGGGAGCCGGTATTGTTGCCGATAATTTTAATCTGGAAATGTTACTGGAATATATTCCCAAGCATCAAAAGTTACCCGAATTTAGAGACTGGGTCGAACAGGCCGGCGAATATATTTTGAACAGGCTTACTCCTCAAACCGGAGCTGGTTCCATTTAAATACAGCGGGCGTATTCCTCAGACAGGCCGCCGCCTTTTCCCTGTCGCCCGAACTCAAATACTGAGGCGTGTTGTAATACTGCAACAATTCGCGGCTGTCGGGATCATACCGGAACTGCATCAGTGAAATATCCAAAGGAATCAGCACATTCCGCACTTTTTGTTCGCCGGGGTTAATTCCTTCTTTGATAAATCGCTCCTTCCCTGCGGGGTTAATAAACAAATCAGTATCAAGTTTTTTCCAGTTAACGGTATAAAACTCCAGCCGGCTGTCGCAAAGCGGAGCACAAACGGTATGAATCAGGCAAACGACTTTCGAATCATTTACCATCGGGAGAACAATGATTTCCAAACTGCTTTCACCTTCTTGAACCAGCAAATAATCATCAGTCATGCGGGTCAGGAAACAGGAATCGTTCAGCCGGTTTTTGACGGCAACCGCCAATCCGCTTTGGTACAGCGCCATTAATTCCAAACGGTTTGTTTCCGTCCAAGTCAAAGACATGGATTCGGGCAAGGATGCAAATAATTCTTCCGCCGTTTGCGCCGGTGCGGTAAACGGGAAACAGGAAATCAGGAGCAGGGTTGAAATAATATTTTTCATTTTTCGGTAAATTGACGGCAAAGATACATCTTTTTTCCGGGCATTTTACAAGTTACGAATTACAAAACGCGACAATTAAATACGCCCAAATATGATTCCGTGCTGTGGGAAATTGAAAAATATTATGTATTTTTGCGACTAAGTTTATTCTCACATGAAAAATTGGATTGAAATATTGGAAAAATACCGGCAGAAACTGAATAAATATTGGGTTGCCGTCTTCGTTTTTGCATTTCTCACTTTTTTTACGGGGGACAGTACCATTCTGAAACGGATTTCGTATAGCCGCCAAATCAAACGGTTAGAGAACGAAATTAAATATTATACCCAAGAAAAAGAAAAAAACCTGGAAAAACTGAATGCGATAAAAAGTAACAGGGAAAGTCTGGAAAAATACGCCCGCGAACAGTTTTTGATGACCAAACCCGATGAAGAACTTTTCATCATTTCGGAATGAAACAGCTTTCGTTTTCCCCCGGTTAAAATGCGGCAAAATCCCTGTTTTCCGCCGTTTTCACAGCGATACATTCTATTTCCACCAGCCAGCCGGGACGGCAAACAGGCGCCCAAATAATCGCGGCGGGAATCCCGGAATAATGCGTGGAAAGGCAGGTTGAAACGCGGTGATAGTCGGCAGTGTCGCGCAGATAGACAATGAGTTGCGCAATGTCGTTCATGCTGCAGCCGCCTTCTGCGAGCAATACACCGATGTTTTCCAGCGTACGTTCCGTTTGTTTGCCGATATTGAGCGGGAAAACAATTTCCCCCCTGTTGTCAATGCTCGCCGTACCCGACACGAAGACATGCCTGCGGTCGCCGTAATCCACTGCCGTGGCGCGTTCAAAAGTAACGCCGTACCGGTGCGTAGGGCTGAGGTGAGTTGCCCCTTTCAGGTAAGAGATTTGTTCGGGAACAATGCCCGCTACGGCATAAACATCCGCAAAAACAGTGGTTTCGGGATACAGGTATTTGCCCTCAATACCCGTGCTGGCAAGATAGTGCGTGTGTTCCGTCAAACCCTGCCTGCGGAAATACAGCCTGCGGGCTTCCACCATACCGGCATAACGGGTATCCACATCCCGCACATAAATCCACGTGCGAACGGCATTATCTTTCAGCGAAAGGCGGCACCCAGCAAGTTCTTTACCGTATGTTTGGAAAATTTCTTCTGTCTGTGCAAACTCATCCACGTTCCTGCTGTGCAGTTGCATGTTGAACAGGTGTTTATACGCAGGCCGTTCGGCAATAACGGCATTTTCCCCGTTCGGACGAATGATGACATCACACGCCCAATATGCCCATACGGACACTTTCGAACCGTTGAGCGGGGGTTGCTGCACAATGGAAATCGCTACATTTTCCCCTTTCGGTAATAAGGAAGCATGGTTGACGGCGTCGCTTACAAAATAGCGCTTCAATACGGGGACGGCATTTGCCGGTAAAGCGCTTTGCACGGCAGACAGGGCTTGCGCAATGTGCCGGTATTGCGTTTCGGCGTCAAGCGCGTTGTTACGGTTTTCTACTATGGCGTGATATTCGCCCGCGCCTTTCCCGTCAAAAACCGAGAGTCGGACTCTTATGGCTAATTCTTCGTATTCTATTGTTTTATATTCCATATTCTATTCGTTTTCAGCCCCGCGTTCTATCCATGCTTTGAGCAAATTCAGGTCGTCCTGATTGTAGATAATGCTGCTGTGCGGGTGGCTAAGTTGCAAAGTATCGCAAGTCAGCGCATCCATAAGAAAACTGTTGGACACGCTATACGGCTCTACACGCTTTTTAGGGCTGTTGATGGAGGGTTTGTCAACCAGACTTTCGTAACTTTTGCCTTCGCCGAGCAGCAAACCCGCGCCGCCGATTTCCGTGCCGTGGCAAGCGGTACAAGTGCTGCGCTCAAAAATTTCCTGTATCTTTTCATATTTCAATTTCAGGGAAACTTCCGCGAGCGGGATTTCGATATTGTTTTCCGCATTGGAAATATCACGAGAAAAGAAGTCGTAAATCGTACGCCTGCCGATGGTGAGCAGGCACAGGCGCACGGTAGCGGCTTTGGGCGGAATGTTATCAAGGGAAACGCGAACCGTGTCCGTGTTTGGAAGTTTCACCACGCGAGTCCAAACCTCAGGCGAGGCGCTTCCCTCTTCAAACGCGGCGAAATGAAGGTTATAATCTTGCGTATCGGTATTGCCCGAAAGGACGAAACGGGCTGTAACGGCGATGTTTCCGTTCCGTTCTTCGACATAATTGGGGTAGATATCGCCGCTGTCGCACGCGGTTAAAATTATTCCGAGAAAAACCAAAACAATCCGTGTCTTTTCCATACGTAAATAAGTAAACGAGTTGACAAGTAAACGAGTAAACGGACACCCCGTTACTGCAAAGGAAAAACCTGAAACAATCCGGTCATTTACATGCTCTTGTTGGGCGCTTGTTAAACATGGGGGTTTCATAACCGTAAGGGTTTTAAAACGAAAATTGCAACATTACCTGCGCCGTGTGCTGCGCCAGTCCCAAATCGTCGTTATCGCGGGCAAGCTGGTCTTTGTGTCCCCATTTGCCGAGGTACTGATACATGGCCTGCAATTTCAGGTTATATCCCGAAAT